>NZ_JBQHWC010000003.1:0-292059 GCF_052064155.1 Blautia sp. HCP3S3_C12
GTTCATAGTGAAAGCTCCTTCCCGTGATAGCTATCTATATACTACCACAAAAACTTTCAAGCTTCACTGACATCTATCCTAACACACAGGGGTCCCCCTTTCTGTCAAAGATGTGGTTGTTGCTTTCAAAATCACATGAATGCGCTGGCAACCGAAGCTGCCAGCGCATGGTATCTGACTTTGAAAAATTTACTCGCCACATTTGCCACGCACCCCTGGCGATGGGGACATTCCGGTCTCCGCTGGCGCGGCTGTCATAACTCCACAGCGTCGTTTTACTCGTGCGCCGCAGAGTTCCCCCCAAGTCTTTAGGAGGCCGTGAGGAAGTATCTTTAACCCCTATGCAGTCATCGCGCCCTGAAATGCCACTTTCGGGTATCAGGCTGACGTGGATCGCTCGGAACAGTCCTATTCATCACCTCCTGGGGCTGTCCATCTTCGCGGCGTGCCTGATTCGCTCGTACATAGGTTATGTACCGGAAATGCCGTCTATGAAATTGTCAAGCTCCACATTGGGAGAATGTTCTTCCCTCAATGGGTAGGCACTGATACGCTTCATTTGTTAAGTGTTATTCAAAAATTTTTTTATTTTTTTAAATCTTTGTGCAACAGCACTTCTGGAACAATGCCAAAGACGTGCTACATCAATTTGACGATAACCATCCACAAAAAGTAATGTCAATAGCTCCAAATCTTTCTTCGACAGCTTCTTCAATCTCAACAGTAGTTGTTCGTTTTCCACCGAAGCCAACCATCCATATCGCGTTTGATCAATCTTATCAACATCCCATTGATAAGATAACGATGCAAACTTTCGGAACAGCTGTGATTGACCACATACTTCATCATATTGTTCACAAGGTATTGGTTGCGTATGGTTTTGAAAAACCCTTTGACTGCAAAACCATGCCCAGTCATATTCTTTCATGGCAGCAATCTGTTCTTCGCTCATCCCTGCATCACAATACTCAACTTCTAAACGCTTCCATCTACTATCAAACTTCTTTTTCTCATATCCATAATTAAATCCCATTATTAACCTCCTGTAGATTCAATTTGCAAAATTCACCATGCAAACTAAAATCAGGAGGAGATCGACAACGAGAATCTCTGGGTTGTTTTCCATCCCCAGAAACAAAAATGCCAGCTGATCTTAAGGACCAGCTGGCATTTTTATTCGCGCACAAAGAAAACGCATTATTAAGATTTTATAAGTACAACAAGTATACCAAGCACAATTCGATACCAACCAAACACCTTAAAATCATGTTTTTTGATAAAGTTCATTAGGAATTTAATTACTAAGACAGATACCGCAAATGCCACAGCCATACCGAGAACAAGAGCGAGCAGTTCTGCACTTGTAAATTCAAACCCGAATTTTAACAGCTTAAAAGCACTTGCTCCAAGCATAGTAGGTACTGCGAGGAAAAAAGTAAACTCTGCTGCTGCCACTCGTGAAACTCCTATGAGTAAAGCACCTATAATCGTTGCTCCCGACCGTGATGTGCCGGGTATAAGTGATAACACTTGAAATGCCCCTATCAAGATTGCTGTTTTATAGCTGATGTCAGAAAGTGCCATAGTAGTAGGAGTACGCTTTTTATTCCAATTTTCTATGAGAATGAATAACAAACCATAAAAGATTAACATGATTGAAATCACAATGGGGGTTTGGAGGTAAGCATCCAAATAATCATCAAATAGAATCCCCATAATAGCTGACGGTACACAAGCTACCGCAACCTTGAACCACAACGAGAAAGTATCCTTTTTAACAATTGACTGTGCTTTGTTCTTAAATTGAAAGGGAAACATCTTGTTCCAAAACATTACAACCACTGCGAGTATAGCTCCAAGTTGAATAACAACAAAAAACATTTCTTTAAATGCTTCGCTCATATTAAGTGTGATAAATTCGTCCACAAGAATCATATGTCCTGTGCTGCTGATAGGTAGCCACTCAGTAATACCCTCAACAATTCCAAGAAAAATAACTTTTAAAATTTCTATAAAATCAAGTACCATTATTTCAAATCCTCCTTTTTAAAATGATGAAAGGTCATAAGAAAACCAACTGCTGATACAAGAATAATAATAGATACAGACAGCAGTGTAGGATAGCCGGTACTCTGAAGTTTACCCTGCACCAAGAAATAGGTGGCTGTCCACGGATACAACGCTCCCCATTCTTGATTTGAAAGTGCGGCACTTCCCATGACAATCACGGCAGAGCCAATCATCGGGGCGACAAATCCTTTTGTTTTCATAGCAACAAACACAAAAGGAGAAACTGTTAAAAACATCAGGATACTGCCAAACAAAAACTTGGGGAGCCATACTATTGCCACTAGTAAGCTATATCCCTCCAATGTAAAGACAGCGTCATATAGCCCACAAACGATAAATATACCTGCCCATGTTACAAGGGTTAGCATAACAATCCAAAGAAGCAGGGTGCAAAATTTTCCAATTAATAGTTTTGTCCTTGAAATGGGTATGGGCAATATGGTTTTGAGGGTGCTTTCTGTGTACTCTCTGCTAAACAAGTAAGCTGCAATTGCCACATATATCATAATGTTTACCAGCAGCATGATATACAGTACACTGTCGCTGTATATGTCAGACAAGGTAAAGATAATCTCCGGCTTATCAAAATGTGTTTGCAAGGCTTCTATTAACATCAAAAGTGGGGTAGATAATACCCCTGCCACACTAATTAGCACCATTTTTGAACGCTTTAGTTTTAATAATTCACAAGAAATAAGATTAAGCAATACCGCCACCTCCAATCAGTTTAGAAAAGTAGTCCTCTAAGTTTTCCTCACTATCATTTATCCTTGTCACGAGCAGTCCATTTCGTGCAAATTCTCGATTGATTTCTCCAACACTTTGGCTAAAGTCATAAATTCTCACCGTACCGTCCTGCACTGTAAAATCCGTCATGTGGTAGTGGTTTTCTAAAATCTTTCCGGCTATCTCACTGTCAGATAAATCAAATTGAATGTATTTTCGATTCCTTTTGTGAAGCTCGGATATATTCACTTCCTCTACTAAATGCCCCTCGTGCATAACGCCGATAATATCTGCTATCTGTTCAATCTCGCTTAAAACATGGCTTGAGATAAAAATGGTAATGCCATGATTGTGACTAAGTTCAGATAAAAATGAGCGTATTTCAACTATTCCAATGGGGTCAAGTCCGTTAATCGGTTCGTCAAGTATTAAAAGCTCCGGCTCGTGCATAATGGCGGCGGCAATACCAAGCCGTTGCTTCATTCCGAGGGAATAATCGGAAAAGACTTTTCTTTTCTCCTTATGCAGCCCCACAACTTCAAGAGCTTTTTCTACTCCACTTTTAGATACTCCCCCTCGCAGTTTAGCGAGAATTTGCAAATTCTCATACCCTGTTAAATTACTGTAAAATCCCGGTGTTTCGATAATAGAGCCTACTTTGCTATAAAGGGTATGGATATTTTCCTTATAGTTTGTGCCAAACAAGCGTACCGTTCCCTCCGTTGGGAAAGCAAGCTGCAACATCATTTTCATTGCTGTGGTTTTGCCTGCTCCGTTTCTGCCGAGCAAACCATAAATTTTGCCCTTTGGCACATGAAGATTTACCTTATCGACAACGGTGGCTGTTCCGTATCGCTTCGTAAGATTTTCTGTTTCAATGATATAATCCATATTTGATTCTCCTTTCCGTGGGTTGCTGTTCTTGTTTTCGCTGACCACAATCTTATTATCCACGAGTATTGCATAGAAGCCAAGAAATCTACCGTCACAATGCCGACACAATAGATGTCAGCACGAAAAAAGCTCCGACACTTATCGTGTCAGAGCCTATTTTAAAGGGTTTATGGCATTTTACTTTGTTTGGGTTTGCTTTATCCAGACAAATATTTTAGCAACAAATAGCAGAAACATAAGGGCGGTTACATAGGGTTGTCTTGCCGCAGCGAAGAAGCAAATAAAAAGCGTACTCAGCACGAGAGAGCATTTTGTGATTATGTTGCTCCATGATTCCTTTTCAAAACAAACACACATCAGTTTCGCTATCCCAAGTGCAATCAAAACAATAAAAACAATCCAATAGATTGCAAGATATATTGGGGTAGTGTCTGTAAATGAAAGTAGATTGACAGAATAAATATATCCGTCAACAAGGTTACCATACAACGGCAAAAGTATAAAAGTAACCGCCATCATATCTAATATTCCATAAATGAAACTGTAAATTTTTTTCAAGTTGGAACGATTTTCAGTTTCGGCAAGTGTAATCAGTTCTTCGCCCGATAGCAGTTCATCTATGGTCACAGAAAAGAATTTAGAAATACACTTGAGCGACTCAATGTTAGGGTAACCCTTGCCGCTTTCCCATTTTGAAATGGCTGTTCTTGATACATATAATTGCTCCGCAAGTTGTTCCTGCGTTAAGTTCTTTCCAGTCCTAAGCTGTTGTAGCTTTTCATTAAATTCCATGATTCTCCTCCTGTTTGTTCCTTGTTTTCATACGTCCATCAACGGGTTTTTCTGCATCTTTTGGTATCATCCATGCACGACCAAATTTTTCAGTTCCGTCAATGCGATTTTCCTCACATAATTTTTGTATCCGTCTTTCCGATATGCCCCATTTTTCAGAAGCGGCTTTCACAGAAATGTAATTCATAATATCAACTTCCTTTCGCAAAGAGTATATAATTATTATATACGGAATGACGAATAATAGCAAGTTTCTCTCCACTAATACGAAATTATACACTACTAAACATAAAATCATACTTCGTTCAAATATCATCACCCGAAATGTACAATGATATAGGATGATATTAAAATGTACCAAGATGAAAGAAAACTTGATTTTAAGCCGTTAGGTATAGCGATAAAAAAAGCTCGGGAAGCAAAAGGGTGGACACAGGAATATCTTGCCCAACTGGTAGACCTTACGCCACGCTCTATTATGTATATAGAGAACAGGGGGCAGCACCCAAGGCTTAACAAATTTTATCTCATTACTACCTTGCTTGACATCTCTGTAGACCAGTTCTTTTTTCCATGCAATGAAGATGGCGACAACAATCGCCGCAAACAAGTTGATGTACTGTTGAATGATATGGAAGAAAAGGAGCTTATCGTGATGGAAGCTACGGCTCAAGGCTTGAAAAAGGCAAGAGAAACTGCGGAATAATTAACGCTGTTTTCGTAAGCCAAGCCAACTGAAAAAAGTGCGACACCTACACAGGCTATCGCACTTTTTAGGTTATTTTTTTATTCTCCACACAAATCATAAAGCTGTTCACATCGGTTTTGAATATCTAAGATTTCTGTTTCGGTTAAACTCCTGCGGTTATGAGTAAGTTGTTGCTCTAAAAAATCACGATAGCCATCAAGTAAGGCATCCCGTAAAAGCTCGGGGGCTTTGCAATGTTCCACACCAAACCATTGCTCATCTTTTTCATCCCAAATCATAACGGTGTATCCTCGCTTAGTGTTCACCACCTCCAAAACACTATCTTTATTTAGGTAATCGTTGAATACTTCTAAAACCTTTTCAAAGGTCATCATTTTATCAGCCCTTTCATATTTTAGGTGCTTATATGTAAGTAGTTTATATACTTATTACGACTATGATAATAAAAGTAAATCATCGTGTAAAGGATACGGATATTGTTTGCGAACAAAAGTGGCAAGCAATGCCTGTGTTAATACACACAGGCCCGCAGAGAAGAAAATCCCTTTGTGATTTTCCTCTCTGCTTGCTTGTTGAGGGCAGCGCCCCCAAGCCCCTTTGAACACAGAATTTCATTCTGTGGCTGCGCGTTCTGCGAACGCTTTTGACCAGAACCAGCTTACCGCTGGCCGTGGTCTTTTTCTTTTTCAACATCCTGTTCTACCTCCATTTTCAGCACTCGATCTACATTTGCCTTTGCCGTTAAAAGCTCCCGCATTTCCTCACGGGAACGCCGGTACTCGGCATAGGTCTTTTTCTTTTCTTCCAGCAATTTCGCGTACTCCGTCTGCAACTCTTTGACCTTGGGAAGCTTCTTGACTCCCATCTCATCAAAGGCATTCTTAGCAGCCTGGTGGAGCAGAATTTCTTCCTCATATTCCCCCCGGAATTTCTTAGAGTAACCCGCCTTGCGGTATGCCACATAGACCTCACGGGTCTTGGCATAATTTACGATGTGAGTACGCAGAACAGCGATCTCTGCCATGCGCTTTTCAGCCGCTTTGATCTGCGCCGAAAGTTCATTGTGATGTGCCGTGGCAGCCGTAGCCTTTTCTTCCAAAACCGCATACTCCAGCAGGTTATGCTCTGACAGGTAATTCATGGTCTGCGCCATTTGCTTCAGATTGAAAACTTTGGCCCATCGAGCATAGCCAGCACCCTTTCCGGCCTGCAATTTTGCCTGAATGTCCACCAGTAGATTGACCTTCGGCGGCTCCGGCTGCACGACGTTTTTTTTACGGGGCGTATGCTGTTTTTCTCCGGCCAGCACCGCACGAATTTCCGCTTCACTGTACCCGGCCCCCAGCTTGTCATCCATGCGGGCTACATTCTTCCAGCCGGGTGCTTTGAGCCGGATCGCTTTCCCGCGCCGGGATACCTCGCAGCCCATTTCGGAAAGCAGTTTCAGCAGCGCATCAAAGTCCGCTGGATTCTGCTCCAGCGCACAGTCAATCATTACTCGCAGCAGCTCTCGGTGAGAGGGCTTTGCCTGATCGCCCAGCCATTTGTTATAGCTCTTTCCGTGAAGTTTCGTATTCTCTACAATGGACAGTCCATTCTCAATACAGATGGTGTCACTTAGCCGACGAACCGCCTTGGTGCTGCCCCAAAAATTGCGGAACTTCCGGTCATATTCTAAGCTGACCGATGACCAGATAATGTGATTATGAACGTGGGCTTTGTCTATATGAGTGCAGACCACAAAGGCATGATTGCCTTTAGTAAAACGCTTTGCAAATTCTACGCCCAGCCGGTTTGCTTCTTCCGGGGTAATCTCACCAGGGCGGAAGGACTGGCGCACATGATAGGCAATCACATCATCTGCGCCACGCACTCGTCCAGTAGCGGCAATGTACTGCCGCTTTGCCAGAAGGAACTCCGCATCCGCAGTCCGGCTGTCACACGCATAGCCGGTAATGAGCTTGCCGTTATCTGTTTTCTGTGGATTTGCTACATAGTCGATGATGTCACTGATTGCCCGACTTTCTGTGCGACCCTTGCCAACATGAAGCGGCATGATTCTTGTAGTTGCCATAATAGAAGGCCCTCCTCTCATAAATATTTTTTCGCTGAACTCTTTGCTTCTATCGTTGCAATAACTTTCTCCGCTGGGTATAATAAAAAAGAACATTCTACAACCTCAAGGGAGGGATTTTATGATAGAACAGCTCATTGCCGAAGCAACGGAATGTGATTTCAAAGTTGCTCTCGAAACAAAAAAGCCAAAAAGCTGGTTAAAAAGTGTCAGTGCCTTTTCCAATGGGATCGGCGGCACTCTGTTTTTCGGAGTCTCTGATGACCGGGAGCCTATCGGCTTGTCCGATGTTCAAAAGGATGCTGAAGCGATCAGCCGCTTAATCAAAGAACGTATCACACCATTACCGCAGTTTATCTTAAAGCCATTGCAGGAAGATGGTAAAAACCTGTTGGCTCTGGAGGTTTCTTCTGGCCGCAGCACCCCATACTATTACAAGGCAGACGGCGTGATGGAGGCATACATCCGTGTTGGAAATGAAAGCGTAATTGCACCGGATTACATTGTGAATGAACTGATCTTAAAGGGAACCAATCAGTCCTTTGACACCTTAACAACAGAAGCTGTGAAAAAGGATTACAGCTTCACACTCCTGGAGGCAACCTATCTGGAACGAACCGGCCTCCGCTTCGAGCCATCCGATTATGTCTCCTTCGGTTTGGCTGACAAAAATGGGTTCTTGACCAATGCCGGAAAGCTCATGACCGATCAGCACACAGTTTATAACTCCCGTATGTTCTGTACCCGGTGGAATGGCTTGGAAAAAGGCTCTATCTTTGATGATGCGCTGGACGATAAGGAATACGAGGGGAATTTGATTTATTTACTGAAAAGCGGCAGTGAATTTATTCGCAATAATTCCAAAGTCCGTTTTGTCAAAGAAGCTCAGTATCGGGTAGACAAGCCGGATTATGCTGAACGAGCTGTAACAGAGGCTCTTGTCAACGCTCTCATCCATCGTGATTATATTGTGCTTGGCAGCGAAGTCCACATTGATATGTTTGATGATCGGGTGGAAATCACATCTCCGGGCGGTATGTTTGGCGGCGGCTCAATTCAGGAATACGATATTTACAGTATTCGTTCGATGCGACGAAACCCTGTGATCGCTGACCTGTTCCACCGCATGAAGTACATGGAACGCCGTGGAAGTGGTCTGCGCAAAATCGTCAGTGAAACTGAAAAGCTGCCTGGATACACAGAGGCATATAAGCCCGAATTTTCCTCAACACCGACAGATTTCAGAGTCATCTTGAAAAATGTAAACTACATCATGTGCGGTGCTTCCGCACATGATACAGCACATGATGCCGCACATGATACATCTGTGATCAGCAAGCAAAACTTGCTATTGGAATTTTGTGCAGACCCTAAAAGTCGAGATGAAATGCAAGCATATATTGATGTTTCCAGCCGTTCTCACTTCAGCAAATATTACCTCAAGCCTTTATTATCTTCTGGTAAACTTGAAATGATGTTTCCAGACAAACCCAAAAGCAAAAACCAGAAATACACTACCGTTCATTCCAAATAACCAAGAAGCAGGGCACTGGGTCTCATCTCCCATTGTCCTGCTTCTTTTCATTCCAGATTTATTCACATCATTTACCCATACATCCAATCCTGGATCGCAAATTTCAAATCCTGCACCTTACCCAACAGCCAGATCGCCGCAAGCGGCAATCCCATCGGGCTAATCAAAAAAGCTATAACCAGTAAAATCACACCATTCTGCGGGGAATAGGTAATAAGCACAGCCACGCCAAGCAGAGCAATTACCGTGCTGAGCAGACCAAGCACCAGACTGGATATATAGATTAGCCCCGTGCAGAGCCAGACAAAAAGCGTCAACACCAAAACGACTGGTGCAGTTACGATCATCAGCAGACATTTCAAAATCTTCATTCCTGTTCCTCCTTCCAACGCTCCAGATGCCGTTTGCACAGGGCATCCGCTTCTCTCTCATCATCTTCCGTCACTTCCCGTTTTCCTTTGGTCAGTTCAATCTCCAGATAAGTCCGGTAATCATCGGCTAAGAGGTCGAA
Source organism: Blautia sp. HCP3S3_C12 (assembly GCF_052064155.1). Lineage (NCBI taxonomy): Bacteria > Bacillati > Bacillota > Clostridia > Lachnospirales > Lachnospiraceae > Blautia > Blautia sp. HCP3S3_C12. Next base: position 9,311 of record NZ_JBQHWC010000003.1, read on the forward strand.
CAGTTCCTTGGGAGTATGGCACACCTCGCCAGAGCAATAGTGAAAATCTTGGTCAAATTCAACTCTTACACATCCATGGCGGCTGATATAAACTTCTATGGTCTCGTCTGCGGTCAGGTAATCCGCAAAAATCTCCAGCACCTTTTCAAAGGTCAGCATCTGTTTTCACTCCTTTACTACGCTTCTTATTCTACTCATATTATCCGGTACGGACAGTCAAAAGACAAGGATACAGACAAAAAGAAAAAGCGGAGGAAGGTGCGGCGAAGAAATGCCGTTCCTCCCTCCGCAAATGGAGTATCTATCCCTGTTATGAAAGTTTGGAGAGTTGGGTAAGGATTTCCTTCACTCCCTCCCACAGTTGTTCCTGCCGCTGGGATATATCCTCCAAGTCAGCATTATAAACCCGTCCGGTCTCATGCACTTTACGGGTCAGCTGATTCAAGTTGTTGCTGCTTCGGCGCATCAGGGAGACCAACTCCTTCAGCTCCGGCAGTTCCAGCTTGACCACATAACCATCCAGCGCCATTTTCCGCAGATAAGCGCTCAAATTCTCTGTCCCGTATTGCTGCATCTTTTGATGGATCAGTTCCAGTTCTTCTGCGGACACCCAAAACAAAACCGGAACATCCCGCTTGCGCTTTGCCATGGTTATCGCTCCGGCTCCCATTTTTTCGGGGCGGCAGACTTATGGGCGGGCAGTTCCTGTTTGAGCTTATCCCGTACTGAGGGACGGGACGGTTCCAGCTTTTCTCTCTGGGTACGGCTGCGCTGCTGTTCTTCACGCACCAGATCAATAAAACCATCCAGAACAGCAGGGTGGCTGTTTAAGGCATAACCACAACGGACGGTTTCGGGATTATCATTAGGAATGGTCTTAGCCCATTCTTTGTTGCGTCGGGAGTAGCGCCCATCCCAGTCCTGGAGCTGGACCGTGTTAGACAGAACCATAGACACACGCTCCATGCCATAGGTCTCGATCACACCCTTTGCCGCATCGTGGCTGAGATACATTCCGTCGAAGTGCTCCCGCACCGCCGCTTCAATAGACTCCTTGCATTGGCGATTTACATTGTTGGAAGCTCGGTACTGCTCCAGCCCCCCATGTTCTCTCGCATAGGCAGCTGAATGGGGATAGACCGGTGTTGTTCGCAGTTCCTCTTTGGCTCTGCACACATCGTCGGCACGGCTTTCAATGCTGTCCCGGATCACACCCATATAGCCGGTCTCCAGCTTTTCAAAATAGCGGTACACATCCGCCAATGGAGAGGGAGATTCCAAAAGTGCCTGAGCCTGGGTGTCGGTCAACTCCAGTTCCTCCATTGCCATCACGATGTCCTCGCGGGTGGTGTACTCATAGGCATGGTTTAAGACTTCTTCCGGGGGCTGGCTTTTCAGCCAGTCCCGGAACTTGTCCTGTTCGGCAGCCATCTTTTCATAAAGAGCTGTATTCAGATCGTTAGTATTCATGTTACCGCACCTCCTCATGCTGTTTTGGTTTCTTGTCTGTACTGCGGGGTTGCACCGGGCGTTTTAGGTTATCCAGCACCGAAGGCCGTGTGCTTTTGGCAACAACAGACTCAGTGTGTGCCTGCCCCTTTCCGTCGATGTTGAGCAGGGTATCCAGCTCCACCAGACGGGCGTTTTTGCTTCTCAGTTCTTCTTCATAAAGGAATGGCTTTCCGACTTCCTCCTTTGCGGCAGCCTGCTGCTGATAGAGGTTATCCAGCTGGGCCTTTGCCGCCTCCAGACGCTGGGGCATCTGGGCGAGGGCATTGTCGATACGGGTAAGATTTCCGCGAGGGTCTGTACCAAGGGTTGCCCGGTGGGTCATCTGTCCTTTCAGCAGGAGCGTATACTCCTGTTTCCAAGCGGAAAATTCCACGGACATGGCATAACCCCGGTAGTTGCCGATCTGCACCGGATCGGAGGTTTTGACCTCCTTGCAGGCATCCAAAAGGGCTGCACCGGCGTTCTCCTTATCGGTCAGCAGGTCTCCACGAATCTCCATACCAGCAAAACCGTCCTCCGGGTGCGGGTGAGCTGTCAAAACCTCCAGATCGGATTCAAAGCCCTTGATAAAGCCTTTGTGCTTTTCAATCTCCTCCGGGAAGTATTTGAGCAGCTGGTCCTCCAGACGATATTGCTTGCTCTGGTGGTCGGCTTTCATCAGCTTCAGGCGGGATACCTCCACATCCAAATCCATACGCTCTTTGATACGGGGGTCTCCGGCACACAAAGCCTTAATCTCTGCAAAACTGAGGGCGGTTTCATCCACATCATCGCAGGAGCGCACCGGCGATTTAGAAGTCATGATCTGGCTGATGAATTTCTGCTTGTTCTCCACTGTCTGCCAGAGGTATGCGTCAAAGGTTCCCTCGGTCACATAGCGGTACACATGAACAAGGGGGTTCTGGTTGCCCTGACGCTCGATACGCCCCTTTCTCTGGGCAAGGTCTCCGGGTCTCCACGGACAATCCAGATCATGAAGTGCCACCAGACGGTCCTGCACATTGGTGCCTGCGCCCATCTTGGCGGTGCTGCCCAAAAGGACACGAACCTGACCGGTACGGACTTTAGAGAACAGCTCCTTTTTCCGCACTTCGGTATTGGCTTCATGGATAAAAGCGATCTGGTCGGCAGGCATCCCCTGAGCAATGAGTTTCTGACGAATATCGTCATATACCGTAAAGGTCGGTTCCTGTTCCGGCAGAGGCACAGCGCCTTCCAATGCGTGAAGCAGTGGATTATCCAGCGTTTTCGCCGCCTTGCTTGCAGGAGCTTTGGCCTGTGGTGTAGAAATGTCGCAGAACACCAGCTGGGTCAGCTTGTCAGCTTTGCCGTCCCGCCAGATCTGCATGATGTTGTCCACACACTGATTGACCTTTGTGCCAGGTTCGTCCGGCAGCATCTGGTTGACGATCCTCTGGTCAAGCCCCAACTTACGGCCATCCGAGGTAATCTTGAGCATGTTATCCTGGGACGGGTCAACAGTTCCGCTGTGTACCAGCGATGCGCGCTCCGAAAGGGTCTTGACCATTTCCTGCTGATGTTCGGTGGGCTGCGCCACGATGTTGTGGTACTCCACTTCCGGGGTAGGGAGATTTAACTGGTCGGCAGTCTTAATGTCCGCCACTTCTTTGAACAGGTTCATCAGCTCCGGCAGATTAAAGAACTTGCTGAATCTCGTTCTTGCCCGGTATCCGGTGCCTTCCGGTGCCAGCTCCAATGCTGTGACGGTCTCCCCAAATCGGGAAGCCCAGCAGTCGAAGTGGGTCATGTTCAGTTCTTGCAGGCGTTCATATTGAAGATAACGCTGCATGGTGTAAAGCTCGGTCATGGAGTTGCTGACCGGTGTACCGGTGGCAAAGATCACGCCACGGTTTCCGGTGATCTCATCCATATAGCGGCACTTGGCAAACATATCGGAGGATTTCTGCGCGTCCGATGTGGAAAGACCAGCCACATTCCGCATTTTTGTGTATAAAAACAGGTTCTTGTAGTTGTGGGCCTCGTCCACAAACAGCCGGTCCACACCCAGCTGCTCAAAAGTTACCACATCATCTTTTCGCCCCTCGGCTTGCAGCTTTTCCAGTCTGGCTTCCAGAGACTTTCTGGTACGCTCCAGCTGCTTGACGGTAAAACGCTCGCCGCCGCTGGCCTGCACCTCTGCGATACCCTCGGTGATCTCGTCGATCTGCTCATAGAGAAGCCGTTCCTGACGCTCCCGGCTGATGGGGATACGCTCAAACTGGCTGTGTCCCATGATGATGGCGTCGTAGTCACCGGTCGCAATACGGGCGCAGAACTTCTTGCGGTTATGGGTCTCAAAGTCCTTTTTGGTTGTGACTAAGATGTTGGCAGAAGGATAGAGGCGCAGAAACTCCGATGCCCACTGCTCAGTCAGGTGGTTGGGAACCACAAAGAGAGATTTCTGGCACAGTCCCAGGCGTTTGGCTTCCATCGCAGCGGCCACCATCTCAAAAGTTTTGCCTGCGCCTACTTCATGTGCCAACAGGGTATTTCCTCCATACAGCACATGGGCAATGGCGCTTTTCTGGTGTTCCCGCAGGGTAATGGCCGGGTTCATGCCCCCAAAAGTGATATGGCTTCCATCATATTCGCGGGGACGGGTAGAGTTCATTTCTTCGTTGTACTGACGCACCAAAGTCTGGCGGCGCTCCGGGTCTCTCCAGATCCAGTCCCTAAAGGCTTCCCGGATCGCCTGCTGTTTTTGAGCCGCCAGGGTGGTCTCCTTGGCGTTCAGCACGCGGCGCTCTTTTCCGTCTGCATCCTCTATGGTGTCATAGATGCGGACATCCCGCAGGTTCAGGCTGTCCTCTAAAATCTTGTAGGCATTGGCACGACTGGTCCCATAGGTGGTATAAGCTGCCACATCGTTGTAGGATACAGAAGATTTCCCCTTGATCTGCCATTCAGCGGTAAAGGACGAATAGTTGACCTCGATACTGCGCTGGAGATAAAACGGGGTGTTGAAGGTCTCGTACATAAACTGCTGGATGTACTCTTTGTCGATCCAGGTAGCGCCCAGACGCACCTCAATCTCCGACGCATCCAGGTCTTTGGGCTGGGCGGCGGTAAGAGCTTCCACATTGACTGCATAAACCGGGTCCTGCTGTGCCGCCCGCTGCGCCTGACGCAGTTTGCGGCGTACATTGCCAGAGAGGTATTCATCAGCAGTCACATAATGGGGCGTTCCGTCCTGCTCCAACTGTCCCGGTATACGGAAGATGACGCCTTGCAGCTCTCCGGCCAGTTCTTCTTTTGTTTTTCCGGTAAGCTGGCTCATATAGTCCATATCCACGCAGGCTTTTTCCGAGATGGACACCGCCAGTGCTTCACTTGCCGTATCCACCACAGCCACCGCCTGATGGGGCTTGATGGTCCGTTTGGTGAACATATCTGCCTTGCGTTCCAGCTTTCCGTCCTCGTCGATGACTTCCAGCGCACAGAGCAGGTAATAGGAAGAATCATCTGCATAGGCCAGTCGGTTTGCACGGTCATTGATAAGGCCATATTTTTCAGAAAAGCTGTCATACAGGCTGTTCAGTTCCGCCTGCTTTTGGGTAATGGTGCTGTCCGGAACCGCTGCATCCATCTGAAGGTCGATCAGTTCCTGCACACAATCACGCAGTCCCACAAGACCTTTTACGCGGGCTTCTGCGGTGGTGTTGAGATCCGGGCGCACCATGCGGCTGTTTTCCCGGTAGTACACCTGCCCGTCTACAATGGCATAGGAATAGTTCTTCACATTAGGATCGGCAGGAATGAAGGTGTCAATGGCTTCGCCTTCGCCCAGCTCCGGCAGCTCTGCCTCCTGATAAGTGCCATGAATGTACTTCACAGCATCATGCAGCTGGTCGGAAAGCTTCAGTCCCTCGATGGAGTTCACGGTGTAGTCCATACCATGTGCAGTGCTTACCGGCTCCTGTCTGCCCAGCACCATTTCCGGATGGTCGATAAAATACCGGTTGATGGTAAACCCGTCCTCCGTCTGTCCGGTCTGGGTCCATTCCGGCACGATGTCCAACGGGTGGTCCCGCTTTTGGAAGAAGATGATGTCCGATACCACCTCGGCACCGGCATTCTTTTTGAACGCGTCATTAGGCAGACGGATAGCTCCCAGCAGCTCAGCACGCTGGGCAAGATATCGGCGCACGGTGGAATCCTTGGCGTCCATGGTATATCGAGAGGTCACAAAAGCTACCACACCGCCGGGACGCACCTGGTCCAGTGCTTTGGCAAAAAAATAGTTATGAATACTGAAATTCAACTTGTTGTAGGCTTTGTCGTTGACCTGATACTGACCGAACGGCACATTGCCGATGGCAAGGTCAAAGAAGTCACGCCTGTCGGTGGTCTCAAAGCCGCCTACTGTGATGTCCGCCTTGGGATAGAGCTGCTTTGCGATGTGCCCGGAAACAGGGTCCAGCTCCACGCCGTACAGACGGCTGTTTCGCATTTTCTCCGGCAGCATACCAAAGAAATTGCCCACACCCATAGACGGCTCCAGAATATTTCCGGTCTCAAATCCCATACGGTCCACCGCTTCATAGATGGCCTGAATGACCGTAGGGCTGGTGTAATGGGCGTTGAGGGTAGAGCTTCTGGCGGCGGCATATTCCTCCGGGGTCAGCAGTTCTTTTAGCTGGGCATACTCTAAAGCCCATGCCGGTTTCTCCGGGTCAAACGCATCAGAGAGACCGCCCCAGCCCACGTATCGAGAAAGAACCTCCTGCTGTTCGGGGCTCGCCTGCTGTCCGGCAGCTTCCAGCTCTTTCAGCAAACGAATCGCATTGACATTTGCCTGGAACTTGGCTTTCGGACCGCCTTCGCCCAAATGCTCATCGGTAATGCGAAAGTTTTTTGCATTGCGGCGCAGGTTAGCCTTGTATTCCTCATAGGAGGCTTTCTCGGCAGCTTTGGCATTGGGGAAGGTCTGCCACTGGCCATTGACCTGAATGGAAACCGGGTGTTCGTCCAGCACTTCCTCAAAGGTTTTCTCCGGCTCAGTCACAGGGGCTGGTGGCTCCGGCTCCTCGATATGCAGTCGTTCCACCACCACATCATAAGGCAGATTGTTCTTATCGCCCGGATAGACGGCCATGGTCTCGGAATGGAAGGTTGGGGATTCGGTAGCCGGTTGGGGCTGTTCCTGTCCAAAACCGTCCTGCTGACGGGCATACATCCCGCGCAGCAAAGGCGCAACCTCATCCCAGCGGAAATACAGCATAGCCAGACGCTTTTCCTCTGCATCCATGACTTCCAGTTCTATGCCCTGTGCCGTGGTACGGTAATCGGCAATATCGCCGGTCTCCAGATTCAGTGTCTCGATCTCACCGGAATAGGCTCTGCTCAGCCAGTAGGCAATCTCGCTGTTGCTCCTGCCGGATTGCAGCAGCGTGGAAATCTTCTTTTTATCCGCTTCATCCATCAGTCCATGAGCCAATACATCCCGCAAGTCCTGATCTGCCTTGTCCGGGTCAGTAGGAAGAAACTCGGTATAGTAAGCATTGCGGCGGTCTGCCCGAAGCAGCTGCTCGAACTGTTCTTTGCGCTCTGCCCGGTAGATGGGATATACCATCCCGGTGGGCAGAAGCTGTACGGTGTCCTCACGCAGCTCGGTGATCTGATAGGCGTCATCCTCGATATACACGGTATCGCCCACGGCATAGACCAGGGCAGCAGGGTCATAGGATGTTCTTTGCGGAGTTGGGCGGCGAACTGCATCATATTCCTCATCGGAAATAGCAACTTCGGAAGTCTGCTCTGTCTCAGCAGCTGCGATCTGCTCTACATCCGACATCACCTGTTGGATAAACGGATCATTGTCCAGTTTTTCCGGGTCTGCCACCTGGCCGTTGACAATCCCTCTTTCCTCCAGAGCTTCCCGGATGGCGATTGGGTCGATGTCGTCAAAACGGTCCTGTTCTTCTTCGGTATAGAACCGGTCCTCCTGAATGAGCTGGGCAAGCCTGCGCTGTACCTTCGGCCAGGGCAGCTGCGTTTCCTCCGGGCTGCCGGCACGGACAACGAACAGGCTGTTGCTGTTACTGCCGCCGTATTCCTGAGCCAGCCATGCGGCGGTATCTTTTTCTCTTGCATGGTCTTTCATATAGCGGACAACAGCGTGTTTACTCTCGATATTGCCGTTCCATGCACAAAGGGCAGTATCAATATCTTCCTGAGAAAGAGGGCGCAGAAGCTCATGGAGCTTTGGATAGGTCTCGTCGATCACTTCCCGGTGTAAACGCTGACGGAACTCCGGCACATCCGAATAGAGTCGGATCAGCTCCATATCCTTAGAACCAAGGACTGCACGGCGCACAGCGGCATTACCCTCGATGACAGCATTTTCACGGTCAGAATGCCCGCAGGCATTGCGGTATGCGGCATCCTCGGAAATAGCGGCAGTCACCACAGGCTTATACTGCTCAAACTGCTCCCCAAGGGTAGGCTTTGGTGTTTCTTCATCCATCTCCGGCTGCTGGGCTTGAATGGCATCTTCTTCGGCCAGTTCCTGTTCAGACTGGATCTTGTCATACTGTGCCTGTTCCTGTTCGGTAAGATAGCGGTCTTTCTGGACAAGTGAGGTAATGCGCTTGGCAACCTTTTCCCAGTTCAAGTGAACATCCGGGCAGTCCTGCTTTTTATAGTGCAGTCCTTTCCCATCGTGATCTTCGCCGCTGTGTGTTGCGCCGGACAGGGCATGAGAGCGTCCGCCAATGCCATACTCGTCTTTGAGGAATCTCACTTTCTCCTTATCCGTATGGTTTGCCATGAAGAACGCATAGATACGGCCTTTTCCTCCGGCGAAACTGCTGCCGCCGGTCATAGCGGCGTCGATCTCATCCTCGGTAATGAAGTGCTGAACGGTTGGCACTTGGGAAAGGTCTGAAGAAAAGGTCCTGCGTGGCAGGTTAAGGTCCTTCAGGTTCTCCCAGATCTCCCTTGGTCTGTGATAGTGAAAACGCAACAGGTCACGATCCTGCTGATAGGCAGTCCAGAAGGCGGCGTATTCTTCCTTGAGTGTCTGGCGGAAAGCCGGGTCACTCAGCTGCTCCGTCAGGCGGCGGGTCTCCTCTGGGAAACCATTGCCTTTGATCTCTGACAGGCAGGACAAATATCCGGCTTTTCTGGCGTCCTCGCTGAGATCGTGATACAGATGCCAGAGCTTTTCCGAGAGAAGGGAGCGTTCATAGCCTGCCGCTTCTGCAAGCTCCACATTGGAGGCAAACTGACCACTTTTCAAAAGCTCCCCGATACGCTCTGCGGCACTCTCCCAGGAAATGACCTGGGCAGACCTGTCATAACGGACAAACTTCCCGTGGGAAAGATGGATACCATCCTCGGCATACCATGCACTCACACTGCCAAGGCCGTTACCGCCGTGATACAGCGTTTTCAGTATCTCGGCAATCTCAGCGGTGGTTTTCTGCTTTTCAAAGGCTGCAACCACACGCTCTCTCTGACGATCTGTATTGCCTCCCAAACGCAGCACATGGTCAATATCATTTTGGGCAAAAGAAAAAGCAGAGGATGTATGCGCTACATTCTCTGCTTCATCTATGGATTGGATCTGCTCCGCTTCGGAGAGGAACAGGTTTAGGGTCAGCTGTTGATAAGCTCCGCCATCAGGATCTCCTCTGCCTGGGCTTTGCAGGTGTTCATCAGCCCCACCCACTTCATGGGATCGCTGGCTTTCAGTTCCTCGGTGGCTCCCGCTTCTTTCGCCAGCTGGGGCATCATCTGCTCCAGTCTGCTCTGGGCGGTCTCGTCGATCTCCAGAAGGTGCTGGTACAACTTCTCGCTCAGCAGCATCTGGTTGTAGAGGATGGGACGATGTTCCTTCAGGTAGGTTTTCCTCATCCTGCCGTACTTGCCCAGGGGTTTCGACCGCTGCTGGCTCAGCTTCAGGTCGGGAATCTGATAGTCTCCGTTCTGGATGTAGGTCATGGGATTGTTCATCTTGCTTGCTCCTTTCTTGGTTGGCTTCGCGCTCTGCATTTCGGACGGTAACGCCGATCTGCCGCAGCACCTGCTGGTTAATCTGACTGACCGCTGTTCCCAGCGCCCCGATAGTTGCCGGGGTATTGAAATCAAAGATCGCCATGAAATCTTCGTGGTCGAAGTAGCGTTCTGGTTCCAGTCCACAGCGGGACATCAAAGCGTAAGTGATACTGACGGTGGCTGCTGCCTTGAACTGTACTCCGATGTTAAACTCATCATATTCCTCCAAAAAGGAACCGTCAACGATATAGAAGAAGTCCTGCTGATGCTCCGTCCAGTATTCCTCAGCCAGTTTTCCGGCTACCTCCGTGAGCTGTCCGGCAAGGTCATCACCGGAAACATCATAGGTGCGCTCAAGCATGGCCTGCACGGAATCCAGATGGCGCTTCTCCAGCTGCCACAGCCAGGGAGTGCGGGAATGTTCACGGGTTCCGGTGTCGGAAATGTCAAAGACATAACGCAGGCGAGGTCTGTCCCCGGAATCGTCCACCAGAGCAATCCCTTTGGAACCGCGCCTTACATACCGGCCCATCTTTTCATTCCACAAATCGTACTCCGCACAGGCGATGGCGTCCGGTCGCTGGGCATAGATCATCAGCTGCTCATGGAACGGGTACTTGTAAAGGCGGGAAGCAGTAGTGAGAAACCCTGCCCATTCCTGCCAACTCCCCGTGAGCTGCGTTGTCACCTTCTCCGCCATCTGTGCATATAGTTCAGCTTTGGTTGGCATAGTGTCCTGTCCTCCTTTCGGTTTTGGGGTAAAGAGGTGGGGTGGCATATTGCCACCCCATCCCTGCGATTATGGTGTTTACTGGTCAAAGTCCGGGTACAACTCCAGCTCGGCAAACTCGGCATCACTCATGGCCTGGAGCTTGCCCAGTGCGCTGTCTGTCAACTCCCGCAGCTCGGTTTCCTCCGGGGCCAGCTCGCCGCGCATCTCACGCAGGCTGTCGATCAGTCCGGTACGGCTGCCGGTATTGTAAATGCACATCAGGTTCATTTCCTCAAAAGTAAAGTTTCCCATATCAAATCTCCCTTTCCGCACTCTTTTTTGGCGCTATCTTTTTGTGTTCTGCCTTGGGCTGGCTTTTCAGCTGCTCCATGACGGACTTTTTCTTTTCCCGTTCCTCCCGATGGGCAGCGGCAGCCAGATCCATCAGGGAAATGAGCTGACCGCTGCGGGCCTGCTGTTCCAGCTCTGCCACCGTAGGCTCTTTTGCGCCATTATTGATGATACCGTCGATCATGCCGTAATCGTCCTCCACGGCCATCTCCGCATTTTTCAGCGGATTTTCCGGCAGGAATCCGGGGATCTGGGTAAAACCAACACTGTCACAGTAATGACAGGATACCTTACCATCCTGCTTGATCGCAACGATGTCACTGACACTCATAGAAGGACTGTGAAAATCCGCCGGTTTTTGCAGATTAAACTGCTCATATAGTTTTTCCAGCTGCTCCGGTACCGTGCCAGACTCCCTCAGCGGAGCAGTGTAAATGAGATCATAATTGCTGCGGTCTATGGAAATGGCATGGGACTTTAACCAGTCCAGATTCATAAAGCGCACATTCTGTGGATCGTCACGGCTCACCTGATAGATGGCAAAGCAATCTCTGTTCTGAGCAAGAAATGCCTGTTCCCGTTCCTGCTGATGTTCCTGGCGCTCCATGACCTTTTCGTGGAACTGAGGGCTTTTCTCCCATTCCTCACGGTCCACACCGAAAAGGCCGCCATGATCCATGATTTCCTGCGAGTCAAATACCATACTCTCCGTATTGTCCTCATGCAGCACATAGACAGTCAAACCAGCGGCATCCAGTTCCAGCGCCCGTTCTCTGGTAACAGGGAGCATCCCATCATAGGAGTATCCGTATTCCTGCATATCCGGTGTAGAGACCTGCTCATCCGGCGTTGGGTATTCATCCAGCGCCTGCTCCTGTGCTTCCGGCAGCTGGGAAGAAGCAGCCATCTGACTGGCCTCTGCCTGCATCTGCTGGTAGGCGGCTTCCTGCAAGGTCTCAATCATGGACAACGGTGCGTATTTTACCGAGTCTCTGTCCAAATCGTTGTCATCACAAATCTGGAGAACTGCCTTCATGCGGGAAATCCCCGGCATATCCAGCTGACCACCATCCAACTCTTTCATGGATGCGGCATCGTAAAGGGTATAGTCCCAGCCGCTGTCACAGGACTGGATATGAAGATAGATGGCATTGTCGATCAGAAACAAAGCCTCCTGCTGATTGGCGTCCGCCCCCAGCACTTCCATTTCCGGCATTGCCGCAGCCAGTTCCTTTACCGCTTTCTGTACCAGCGGATTGTCACGGTAATAGTCGATTGCCTGAATAGTGTCCAGGTCAATGGTCTGCCCGGTCAAAATCGGAAACGGTCCTTCATAGTCGCTTCCGTCTTTCAGTTCAAAACCAATGCCCTTGATCCCGTTCATTCGTTCTGCCGGAATCTCCTGATAAATACGGATTGCTTCCTCCAAAGACAGGTTATCGTGGTATTTTCCGAGGTTTGGAAATTCCATGCACTCTGCTACATAGTAGGTCAGATCGCCGGTCGGCAGCCTATCAGATACCTTAATGGCATCTGCTGGCTGCTCTATCGGGGCGGTTTCCGGCTCTACCTTTGCATGAGGGTCGATTCCGCGCTCTTTGCAGATTTCCTTATAGTGGCGCTCAATGTCGGAGATCAAAGTGCCGGAGGTTTTGTTGATGGTCTCCAAACTGGCTCTCAACTCTTTCAGTTCCTTGCCCTGACTCCAACTGGCAATATAGCCAAAGCTGTTTTCTCCTGTCTCGATGCCAAAATATTTGCAGACTGCATAGGAGATGCTTTCAGCCTCCACTTCTTCCGTGTGACGGTTTTTGATTGCCTGTTTTTCTGCGGTTGCATCTTCCTCAACTGCAAGACGCCATTCAAACTGATTTTCGTCCACATAACGCCAATCCATATCAGAAGCAAACTGTTCGGCTTCTTTTTCTGTGGCAAAATCCAACTTGAAATCATGCTTGGTTCCACCTTCACTCTCCTGCACAACCTTCCATGACGGTAGCATTTCATATTTTTTAGGGTCATGGAGCTTGCTGTGGGCAATCTCGTGTACTGTGGCCGAAACCGTCTGCACCTCGCTCATGCCCTGACGAATGGCAATTTTCTGATGATCGGCAGAAAAATAGCCGTCCGTATCGGCGGCCATTGCTTCAAAAGTAATCGGCACCGGTGCGCTGCGGCGCAGGGCCTCCATGAATGCCTCATAATTTGGCACATTGCCGGAAAGGGAGGAAGCAAGCTCCGGCAAAGGTTTCCCGTCGGTCTGACTCACATCAAAGACCTTGACTGGGCGGAACATGGGAATCTCGATTTCTTTTTCCTCTGTGACGATCTTTCCGTCTTTATCCAGAATCGGAGCCTTGGTATCCGGGTCCAGCTTCTGCTCCTCGATTTTCTTCTTGTACGGTGTTGGGGCGATGATGGTAATGCCATGCTCGCCCTTTTTTACATGACGCTCAAACTGGTCTTTCCACTTATTGTATCCGGCTACCAATGTGGCGTCCGGCTTCTGCATATAGATGAGCATGGTGTTGTTTACCGAATAGCGGTGGAAGCGGGACATGACGGACAGATAGCGCATATACTTTTCACTCTCAAACAGTTCTTTGATGCCCTGCTCGATGCCATCTGTGATTTCCCTTAGCCGTTCTCGGTTGGTGGGTTTGTTCTCAGCCATGATTTTCAATCTCCTTTCCAAGTGTGTGATTTCTGCTGTGTGTTCTGCAATCCATGCCTTTTGTTCTTCTTCACTTTCATAAAGAAAAAGGTCCAGCAGGTACTCTACATAGGGTTTCTTCTGGATTGCTTCCACAAAGCGGGGGTGCGGTTCTTCCTCCGGTGTCCTGGGAGAACGGTCGGCTTCCCATTTTTTCAGCAGATAGTAGTAATCGGACAGTACACGGTAACAGCGCTGTCGATTCTCCCGAAACTTCTGTGCCTCGGTTTTTTGCCGGACATATCTCCTGCGGGGCGGGGCCTGACTGTCATAGATCAGGCCAAAGTCCTGTGCCAGTTTCTCCGCCGCTTCTTTTGGGGAGAGGTTAAAGAGCTTTGCGGTAAAGTCGATCACATCCCCATCTTCACCGCAACCAAAGCAGTGGAACCGCTGGTCTACCTTCATGCTGGGGTTCTTATCATCGTGAAAGGGACAGCAGGCCATACCATTTCGTTTGACCTCGATCCCATAAAACGCTGCCGCTTCTCTGGTGCTGACCGACTGCTTGACCGCTTCAAATACATTCTCTGCCATGTGCCTTTAACTGCCGGACTTTTTCACAGGGGGCTGGTATCCGGCGGCTTTCGCACGCTCACTGGCAGCTTTGCGACGCTCGGTGCTGTATGGCTCCCGGACTGATACACACCGCTTGGGGACGGTAAAGTTATGGGCGTCCTTTCGGGTGATCTGGTCGGGATGCTTTTTTGCCAGCAGTTCCAGCTTCTCCATCAGACGAGGATCGTGGGTATAGACCTCAGCCATTGGTTCTGCCTGGTTATAGAGGAGAATGGTTTCCCGTTCCACTAAAGAGAGCTTCATCGGCTGCCTCCTTTCCGCTGGTCAAATTCCAGCTTGAAGTTGGCATACTGTCCATCGTCCTCCAAAACCACAGTGGCATCGTAGGTCTTGCCGGTTTTCTCCGAATATAGCCCCGTCACACGGACACAGCCATCGTTCAGCAGCGCAGACACCACAGCTTTGGTCGGCTGTTTTTTCTTGGTAGCCCACCATTTGTTGTTTTTCCAGATTGCAAATTTGCAAGAATCATTCTGACAGAAGAAGCCTTTTTGCAGTTCTGCAACTTCACCGCCGCAGCGAGGGCATTTGCCCACCACCTCACGGGGCGGAGTGAACAGGTACTCAGTTCCCTTGATGACCTGATAAGTCCCCACCAGATCTTTCAGCATGGTGCTAATCCCGTCCAGAAACTCCTCTGGGGCAAGCTGCCCGCGCTCGATCTCGCCCAGGCGATACTCCCACTCGGCAGTCAGAAGCGGCGATTGCAGTTGTTCCGGCAGCACCGTGATAAGGGATACTGCATCGTGGGAAGGAAGAAGCTGCACCGTTTTTCTGTTCTTTTTTCGCTCCAGAAAACCGGCAGATACCAGCTTTTCCAAAATACCGGCACGGGTGGCCGGTGTCCCCAGACCTTTTCTCTCAGCATCCTCTGGCATATCATCTTTCCCGGCAGTCTCCATTGCGGACAATAGGGTGTCCTCCGTAAAGTGCTGAGGCGGACTGCTTTTGCCTTCTTTGACGATTGCCGCAGAAACCGAAAGTGTCTGTCCTTCGGTCAGCTCCGGCAAGGCTTTCTCTACGCCCTCTTTTTTCGGCTCTGCATCCTTCATTTTGGCACGATAAGCGTCCTCCAGTGCTTTCCATCCGAGGTGCTTCACTGTTTTCCCTTTTGTGGTAAACTCCCCACCGGCACACGCTGCAATCACAACGGTTTCCGAATAGATATGGGGCTGGGCTACGGCGCACATCAGACGCAGAGCCACCAGCTCCAGCACCGCTTTTTCTCCCACAGGAAGGGCAGAAAGGTCTGCGTCCTTGAGATTTCTGGTAGGGATTACTGCGTGGTGGTCGGTTACTTTCTTATCGTTGATTACCGTCTGCGGATCACAGGTAATGGCGATTCCTTTGCGAAACGGCATAGCATTGGCAACCAGATTCACCAGCACCGGCAGGCTGTCTGCCATATCGCCAGTCAGATAGCGGCTGTCAGTACGGGGATAGGTGCAGAGCTTCTTTTCATACAGGCTTTGCAGATAGTCCAGGGTCTGCTGGGCTGTAAATCCAAGCAGGCGGTTGGCATCTCTTTGCAGAGTAGTCAGGTCATAGAGGGCAGGCGGCTTTTCGGACTTTTCCTTGCATTCCACCTTTTTGATTGTGACATTTACACCCTGACAGGCTTCTTTCAGCTGCTCAGCAGCAGCCTTATCCGCCATGCGCTCCCCGGATACGGTAAGACCGGGCAGCTCCAGCGCCACGGTATAAAAGGGAATCGGCTTAAAGGTGTCGATCTCAGCTTCTCGCTGAACAATAAGCGCCAGCGTCGGGGACATCACGCGCCCGATGTTGAGGGTTCGGTGATACAGCACGGAAAAAAGCCTTGTCGCATTGATCCCCACCAGCCAGTCGGCCTTGGCACGGCAGAGGGCAGCATCCCGAAGTCCGTCATAGTCCGCACCGGGGCGCAGGTTTGCAAAGCCTTCCCTTATGGCGGAGTCTTCCATCGAAGAAATCCAGAGCCTTTTCATCGGCTTCTTGCAACCTGCCAGCTCATAGACGCTACGGAAGATCATCTCGCCCTCGCGTCCGGCATCACAGGCATTTACCACTTCCGTCACATCCGGGGCATTCATCAGCTTTTTGAGAATATCAAACTGCTTTTTCTTATCTTTTCCTACCACCATCTGCCAATGTTCCGGCAGGATAGGCAGATCATCATATCGCCACTTGGCATACTTTGGGTCATAGCTGTCTGCATCCGCAAGACCGGCCAGGTGGCCCACGCACCAGCTGACACGCCAGCCGTTGCCCTCCAGATACCCGTCTTTACGGACGGTTGCGCCGATCACCGCCGCCAAACTCTGGGCAACTGATGGTTTTTCGGCAATTACCAATTTATGTTGAGCCATGATGGTTCCTCCTCTCTTTGAGCCATCGGGACATTTCCCGGTGACAGATACCTACGCATGGTCTTCCATAATTCCCGCAACCATAGCAGGGGTGGCTGTGGGGTAAAGAAGGAGGACGGGAAGTTTCCTTCCCGCCCTCCGGCCTGCGTGTCATCATGCGTTCGTAGGGGCTGTCTGTGAAACGGGTCATTTCACACTGTCCTCATCATCTTCTTCTGTGCTGCCCCCGTCAGCATTCGGTTCGTCCGACTCCTCATCCTCGGTTTCCCATTCCTCGGAATCTTCCTCGCCATAATCATAATCGTCCAGACTGTCATTGCCCTTGGTCTTAGGCTTATTCTTAACGAGCTTCGAGTAGGCAAATACGCCACCGCCACCAAGCAGAGCCAGCAAAAGGGCCAGCGCAGCCGGGTTCAATCCGGCAGGCTTCTCTTTTTCCGGCTCCGATGTTTCTGCCGGAGGTTCCGGTGCTTTGCCCGTACATTTACTCTTATCAGTTGCGCAGACCGGGCAGGCCGTATTGACTGCCCCTGCTTCACATTTTGTCGTGCAGCTACACACAGCAGCCGGCTCCTCTTTGACATTTTCATCTTCCATCAATGCCATCAAATCCGCTTCATCCACCTGATTCAGAAAGTGAACAGCAGTCTTTTTATCCTCATTAGCCCTGTCGATCAAAATGTAAAAATAGTTGCCAGCCTTGGTGGTAACGGTAATGAGCTGCTTATTGCCACCAAAATCATCCACCAGAGCGGCATTGCCATCTGGTGTAAGTGCCGGTGCCGGTTCTGTTTCTTCCACAATCACATTGCTGTCATTGGTAGAATCCTCTGCCGGTGCCGCCGGAGCCTGTTCTGACCCCTGTGCGAAAGCAGGGATCGTAAAGCCAAATACCACAACCATTGTCAGGCAAAGGGTGGAAAGTGTTTTGCAAATTCTTTTATTCTTCATAAGCGGTAACCTCCTGATTATTTGATTCCGACAGTGCTGTATCTCTGCCGTGGTTCATTCCACCGGAAAGCATAGCGTTCAGCTGTGCTGGAGTCATGCGTAACGCACGAACCATCTGAACGATTTCCAGATTCTCTGCCTCCGTTTTCTGTGCTTCCAGGGTCTTGAGCTTTTCCTGATATTCCGCAATCTTCTCACGGGTTTTCTCAATTTCCTGGTCGATACGTTCAATTTTGTTTTTTGCCATAACCGTTCACTCCTTTCCACAAAGTCTGTTACCAGTTCATCAGGCCGTAGCCCTTAATACTTTGATAATTCAGGTCATAACTTTTGATCTTGCAGGCATCGCCGGAATTTCCCTCCACCGTATAAACACGGCTGCCATCCGTACCGATCACGATACCCACATGGTCTGCTGTCCCATCCAAATCCCAATCAAAGAAAATTGCATCTCCGGGAGCCAGATTGTTATAGCCTCTTGCACCCCATTGTCCATGAGACTGGAACCACGGAACGCCCTGCCACTCACAGCCTGCAAAGCGCGGTTCACTTTTTCCAGCCTGGTTATAACACCAGGATACAAAGCAGGCGCACCACTCCACGCGGCTGTCAAAGCCATACCAGCTCCAATAAGGATAGCCGCCCACATTGCCCACCTGACGCTTGGCCAGTTCCACCAGCTGAGGATTGCCGGGGCGGGTACCGTTAATGAACTGCACACCGGACAGATCTTCCGAGCCGCTGGTATCAGGGGAACCACCGCCAAACAACAGCGGCTTATTGCCCATGGTCTGCCGGTAAACCTGATACATTTCCATCTGCTCCGGGGTCAGTAACTCCGACGCCACAGCGGAAATGGGCTTGCTGGTGAGTTTCACATTCAAAATGTAATACTCATAGGGGACTTCTTCTGAGGTGGTCTCGCCGGTCTCCGGGTCGGTGGAGGTCTCCGTGCGGTAGCGAATCTCCACTTCCTCAGTAAGCGTCAGCTGATACTGTGCTGCAAACACACGCGCCAGCTCTGCCTGAGCGCTCTGCTGGGTGTAACCTTGCAAGACGGCAGACAGAAATGCTGCCAGCTCATGAGGGTCATGGCCGATCATACCAAGGTCATAGCGATACTCGTCATACCCTGGGTGGCTGCTTTCAATGTTGTCGATTTCCTCCTGCAACTGGACTTCTCTGGCTGCATAATCTGCCTCCACTGCCAGCATTTCCGGGTCATCCGACGGATAAGTGGTACCGGAGAGAACGGAACCGATGCTCTGCGCCATCATGGAGCAGGAGGACATGGTATTCATCAGCATACAGGTAATGAGGAACAAAACCCCTGCCATCAGGAAACCCTTCTTGTGGCGCACGACGAACGCCCCTGCCTGCTGTGCCTTTTCTTTCACCGTCCTTGCGGCTTTTCCGGTTTTGGACGCAGCCTGGGCGGTATTTCCGGCAGTCTGACCGGCGTGTTTGGCGGCGGCATACTGCCTTTTGATGGCCTGCTTTTGCTGCCAGCGGGAAAGCGGATTGCTGGCAAACTGGGGATTTTCCTGCAAAGATTTCTGGTACAGAACATTTACATTTGCCTTTTCCAGTTGGCGCTCTGCCTGTGCTGCTTTGCGGTACGGCTTCAGCTTGTGGCTGCGATAGCCCTCCCGCACCAGATAAGCGCCGGTCTCCACCGCCTCCTCGGACTTGTGGGCGCTTTCCACGCCCACATTGTCCTGCTCTGTTTCCCGTATCTCTTTGTGGAGCTTGCCCACGACCAGATGGGCGGGAGCTTCCCTGACTCCTTGAGAAACTTTGGAAGGTGGCTTTTTCTTGTCCTCAAAGGTCAGCTTCGAGGTCTTTTTTCCGGTATCCGGGTCAATGACCGTCTGCCTGACCTTTTTCTTTGGGATATTGGCCTGCGCCTTATCTGCTCTGGCCGCAGCTTTCTCCGCTTTACGGATCGGCTTTTCCAGTGCAGGGTCAGACCGTTCCTCATCAGTAAAGCGCAGGCGCGGTTCCTTATTCAAACCATTCTCCCAGCATGAGGGAGGACATCATGTAGTGCAGCTCTGCATAAATGGCCATTCCCACCGGATCGTTGAACATACAGCCGGACAGGTAGGCATAAAACTGTGCCACCACATCGGACAGGATCTTCGCTTCGGTTCCTTCCAGAACCAGACCCCCCATACCTTCTTTGGCACGGATGGTGCTCCACACCTCTGCCAAACGGAGCAGCCCCACCTGACCGGTCTCATTCAGTTCGGCTGCCTGGTCTGCCGCTGTGCGGCACTCGCTGACTGCTTCAGCCATGACCGTAAGCAGCTGGCTGCGCTGGGCATTTACCGCCCTGTCAAAAAACATCAACGGGTTTTTATTCAAAATGTTGGGGTTCATCATCATTCATCCTCCTTTTTCAATTCTTGAGGTTTGGTGGTCATAATGCGGTAAAGCTCGGTATTCTTCGGGAAGTGATCCACGAAAGGCAGGATTGTAGAGCCATAAAACAGCAGGCCCTCGCCCTCACCGGAGTGGGTCACATAAGATAATTGGTGTGTGGAAATACCCAGCTGCTTGGCGAGGATCTGACGGTCTCCGCCTGCCTGGTTGAGCATATACACGAAGTCGGAATTTTCAAAGATATTTTCCACCTCGCGGCTGGAAAGTAGATCTTTGACGTTCTGCGTGATTCCGGTGGGGATGCCGCCCCATTTTCTGAATCGCTTCCAAATTTCTACCGTATAAGCAGCGGTCTGTTCCTCCTTCAAAAGCAAGTGCATCTCGTCGATGTAGTAGCGGGTAGACTTGTGAGCGGCACGGTTGATGGTGACACGGTTCCACACCTGATCCTGAACTACCAGCATACCGATTTTTTTAAGCTGCTTGCCCAGTTCCTTGATGTCGTAGCAGACAATCCGGTTATCAATGTCCACATTGCTCTGATGATTGAACACATTCAACGAACCCGTTACATAGATTTCCAATGCCGTTGCAATGTACTGAGCTTCTTTTTCTTCCTGCTCCCGCAACAGGTTATAAAGGTCCTCCAAAATCGGCATATTCTCTGGCTTTGGGTCATTGAGATATTCGTTGTAAACCAGCCGTACACAACGGTCAATAATGGTTTTCTGCACCGGCTGCAAGCCCTCCTTACCGCCCACGATCAGCTCACACAAACTGAGGATAAAGTCAGACTTGAGTGACAGCGGGCTTTCATCATCCGAGTAGTCCAGGTTCAAGTCCATCGGATTGATGTAGTTGGTAGAGGTGGGCGAGATCTTGATGACCTGACCATGCAGACGCTCAACAAGAGGTGCGTACTCCGCTTCCGGGTCACAGATGATGACATCATCATTGGTAAGCAAAAAGCAGTTGGCAATTTCTCGTTTTGCGCTGAAGGACTTACCGGAACCCGGCGTACCCAGAATCAGGCCGTTGGGGTTTTTCAGCAGCTTTCTGTCCACCATAATGAGGTTGTTTGACAGAGCATTGATGCCGTAGTATAGGGCTTCTTTCCCGTTCTGGAACAGTTCCTGCGTAGTAAAGGGCACAAAGATAGCTGTGGAACTGGTGGTCAGTCCTCGCTGAATTTCAATCTGATTGAGACCCAGAGGCAGACAGCTCATCAGCCCTTCTTCCTGCTGGAAGTCCAGCCTGGTCAGCTGACAGTTATACTTCTGGGCAATAGAGCCTGCCTGAAAGATGTTGTTGCCAAGCTGACGGGGATTGTCCGCTGTGTTCAGCACCAGAAAGGTCAAAAGGAACATTCTCTCGTTGCGGCTCTGCAAATCCTGCAAGAGTTTTTTCGCTTCACTGCCGTAGGTAGCAAGGTCAGATGGAATGATGTCCATGTCGTATCCGGCACGGACTGCTTTTTTCTGTTCCTCGATCTTGCTGCGGTCCAGGTCGGTAATCTTCCGCTTTACCGTTTTGATGGCTTTCACCTGATCCACCGACTGAATGTGCATACTCACAATGAGCGAACTTTCCATATCCAGAAAATCAGCCAGCAAACGGTCATTCAGTTCCGGTGCGAGGATCTGCAAAAAAGAAATAGCTCCGTATTTCTTACCCATACGGAACTGCTTGCCGGTGCGGAACTCAAAGGAGCTTGGTGCAATAAAATCCTTTGTGGACAGACCGGAAGGAGCCAGCCAGTCCCATTCAAACTGAAACGGGAGTTGTTCATCCATGTGGAATACCGCATGAAGCTGAAAAAGCCTTTCTTTACCGTCCAGCGTTCTGGCAGCCACACCAAGACGCTTGAAGTTATTAAGTATATCGGTCTCAATACGCTCCAGACGGGGCTTGGCGGCTTTGATGCTGTCCGCGTCGATACCAAAGGTCAGGTATTTGGTCTTGATGAGACCGTTGTTACCTCTGGCCAGCTGATTTTGCAGCATTGTGGTGTATTCCTCGCGGATACTGTCAAAGGCGTCCCTCTGGGGCGGGATGGAAATGGAGTTAGCAAAGGTCTCCTCCGATGCCGCAAGGTTCAAAAAAGACAGCTGGAAATGAATCGAGCTGTCAAAATAATTGAGGAAATCACACCAACCCTCAAAGATTGCCGTCTTATCTTCGTTTTGGGAGAGCTGATAGTTGATGTCCTGAAACTGAATGGTCTTTGTGTAGTGGCTGTCCGATATGCGGCAGATTCCGTCCGGCCACATCCGTTCATAAGGGATACTGTCCTGCGCAGATTTTCCTTTTTTGTCCGTGCGGTTGGCGCGGACAATGGCCGCGTCGATCTGCTTCTTATCGGCGCGGGACAGCTTTTTCTTTGTCTTTACCGGCTGCACAGTTTTTTCCTCGGTTTTCCCGAACATACGATGCAGCCA
Source organism: Blautia sp. HCP3S3_C12 (assembly GCF_052064155.1). Classification (NCBI taxonomy): domain Bacteria; kingdom Bacillati; phylum Bacillota; class Clostridia; order Lachnospirales; family Lachnospiraceae; genus Blautia; species Blautia sp. HCP3S3_C12. The sequence continues at coordinate 31,316 of NZ_JBQHWC010000003.1, forward strand.
TTTTTTTATTGCGGTGAACAATGTCATACACCTCCTTATCGAGCATTTCCTGCCGCTTTAATACGGCATAAAAGTTATTGGTCTGGTAGGGACGCTGCTTGGGACGGATCACAGCTACTTTGAGAATGTTGCCCACAATCTTTTCCAGGGGCTGTCCATGCTTTTCGTACATAGCCAGCATAAAGAAGGGCAGCATAACCAGCATCATACACATAGCCGCTACGCTGTTCCCGGTAGGTTTTCTGAGCAAAAAGAAAAGCGGTACGCCAATAAGCGCTCCGCCCGTGAAGCAGATAAGCTGCCGCTTGGTCAGATTGAACATGACCTTTGTTTTGACTTTTGTTAAGTCCTTGGGTACGGGTACATAAGCCAATGTGGAAACCTCCTTCCGTTTTAATGCGCCTGAAAGACTGATTTTGCGAGGCTGCCGGTTTTGAATAGTGTAAAGCACAGCAGTACGGTGTAGCCCACGCAGCTCCAGATTGCCATGATGATGTCATCTTCCAGAGCGATGTTCTGCACCAGCACAGCATAAATTGCCACGCAGACGATAATGAGAAACGCCTGAAAGCCCAGCGCCAGCAGGGATCGGAGGTAATTCTGTCCCATACCGCCCCATTCTTTACCCATCATTGCAGCCATTGGAACGGGAGCCACCGAAGTCACAAGATAAATCTCGATCATACGGCCATAAATGACGATAAAGATACAGATATACAGCGCCCACATGGTAATGCCGATAAAGAGGGATTGGAACCACAGCCCGAACAGCGGTCCCAGATCCATTTCCATCAGCCTCGGTTCCAGATCGGTCATAACTGAGGAAATGTCAATAGACGCATCCGAACCGATGATCCCTGCCGCCTGTGCCACCACGCTCTGCGCCATATCAAAGACGCCCATCACGATATTCCATGTGTTTGTGACAATGAGGATGGCGGCGGCTGATTTGAACACCCACTTGAAAATCATCCAGGTATCCACATCATGCAGGTTGTTTTTGTCTGCGATCATCTGGATCAGGTCTACGGTCATCACAATAGCCAGGATCACGCCTGCAATCGGCACCATGATGGAGTTGGACAGATTCTCAATCATGCTGAAAATACTGCCATTCCATCCCTGTGGTGTCTGGCCTACCTGTACGGATATATCTGCGACCTGTTGGTTTACGCTGTCAAACATCCCCGAAAGGTTGCTCATAATACCGCCCACCAGCATTTCTTTCAGCCAATTTGTCAGGGCTTCAAGTAAGAAATCCATACGGTGTCAACCTCCTTTCCGCCGCCCCCGCAAAACTGCGGGAGCGGCAAGGATTTCATGCAGGGACGCTTAGACAGAGAACAGCCCGGAGAGCAGAGGTACAAGGACCATGCCGACTACGGCTACACCAGCACCGGCCATGAGCTGCTTCATGCCCTGTGATTTTGCACCAGGGTTGTCGTTGCCGTAACCTTCGAGCAGGTTGATAACGCCCCAGATACCGAGACCGGCACCGAGCGCGATAACGAGGGTCTGAAGAACGGTGATTGCCTGTTCAAAAAATGCCATATAGTTTGTTAGCCGGAATCTGATTAAAAATTAGGTTTGTCATGTTTCATAGGCATACAAAAGCCGGAACAATCTGCCGCCCGGTTTCCGGGGGCATGATTCCGGCTGTCCTCCTTTTTCATTATTTTTCTTGCGATTGTCCGCTTTGTACGCCAATGGCCTCAACAGAGGCAGTTGCGGCAAATAGATACGATCACTCCTTTCTCAGCGGAACCGTATTACACGCCCTCCGTGTCTACTTCATATACATCGCAGACCTCATTGGGCTTGAGTTTCAGCCTTGCAGACAAGAATGCTTCAATGTCAAAAGCGTTCTTATCATCCGCGTCGGCAGTGTACTTGAAATTGGGGTGCTTGGTGATGTCGTACTTATCCGAAAGGAAAGGACGCACACCGCGCAGCTGGAGGATGCACTTGCCGCCATCCATAACTGCAAGCTCATCCTGGCTCATCAGCTCTTTCCCCAATTTTTGATAGTTGAGAGAGTGGGAAGTTTCCCGGCCACGGCTCTCTCCGGTGTTGTAGGTGTCGATGGTTTCCTTGCCCAGCACGGCAGCCAGCTCTTTGAGGGTAGTCGGCTCTTTACCACCCAGGAAGATGGAAGTATCCATGTTTCCGATAATGGTATCGGCGTTGTCCTTATAAATCGCCTTGAGCTGACTCTGCGCCTGCAACACCAGACAGGCGGAGATCTCACGGCTTCGGATGGTGGCCACCAGCTTTTCCAGACGAGGAATCTGCCCGATATTGGCGGCTTCATCAATGAGACAGCGCACATGGACTGGAAGCCTGCCGCCATACACATCGTCCGCCTTTTCGCAGAGCAGATTAAACAGCTGGGTGTAGCACATAGAGATTAGGAAGTTAAAGCTATCGTCCGTATCACTCATGATGAGGAACAGGGCAGTTTTCCTGTCTCCCAGAGTGTCCAGCTCCAGCTCGTCATAAGCTGTGACCTCACGCAACTCCGCAATATCAAATACGGCAAGACGCGCACCGCAAGAAATCAAAATCGACTTGGCTGTTTTTCCGGCGGCCAGCTTATATTTCTTATACTGGCGCACCGCAAAGTGGTTTGGCTTCTCGGCTTCTAATGCGTCAAACATCAGGTCTACGGGGTTTTTGAACTCCTCGTCATCCTCACGGACTTCCATAGCGTTGATGAACTCAATGAGGGTGGAGAAGTTCTGCTCCTCCACCGGGGCCTCATAATGGATATAGCCAATAAGCGCGCAGTACAACAAGGTTTCTGCTTTTACCCAGAAATCGTCTCCGGCCTTGCCTTCGCCTTTGGTATTGGCGATCAGCGTTGTGACCAGCTTCAAGATGTCCTTTTCGCTATGGATATAGGCGAAAGGGTTATAGTGCATGGACTTCCTGAAGTTGATGGTATTTAGAACCTTGATTCGGTACGGCTCATAAATGACCTTGCCGTGCTTATCCTTCATGGGCTTTCCGTCTTTCCCCAGTTTGGGTGCGCCCCTTTGGAGCATCTTTCCGCACTCCACCAAAATGTTTCCCTTCGGGTCTGTGACCACATAGGAACTGTGCATCTGCATCAGATTCGGTTTGAGCCAGAAGCGGGTCTTACCGGAACCGGAGCCGCCAATCACCAGCACATTTTTGTTTCTGGCGGTCTTTGGGTCCTTGGGGCGGCTGTTCATTGTCAGGCTCTCCGTTTTCGTCAGAATCACATTGTTCTGAAATACAGGATCAACGTAAGGTGCAATATCCTCACGGGTTCCCCAGCGGGCCGAACCATATTCCAAACCATGTCGATATTTCTTGGCGTTTTTACTTTTGAGGTACACCGCCAGACGCAGACCAGCACCGCAACACAGCCCCACCAGCAGATCCAACGGGTGAAGGCTGGGCCAGAAACTTTGCAGCGCCCCAGGCAGAACCGCAACCAGCGAAAGAAACTTTTCTGAAGCATCCGCCCCTTGTGCCATTCGCCATGCCTCTCCAAAATTGGTAGCAAACAGCCCCAGCAGGATATACGGCATATTCAGCAAAATGAGCTTTTTGATGTCCAATGTCTTTTTCATCGTTCCAGCTCCTTTCGCTTGGTGCGATCCACCACAGCATTTTTAACCATCTCTTTGAACTGGTTAAGTTTTGCCAGTACGGACGGGCGCTCTGTTTTCGTTGCCTTTTTGACCTTTTTGTTGGTGTACTCTGTAAAAGCTGCTGTCAGAGCATCTGCATCACGGCCTTTGAAAAAAATCAGGTACTTTGGCGGAGAACTGCTGCGGTCCTTTTTCACCGCATAATCCACACCATATTTCCGGGCAATTTTCTCAAACGCCTTGATAGAGGGGTCTGTGATCTCAATATTGGATATTCCCTGATTCTGCCCGACAAGCTGCTTCACAGTCTGTTTCCCATGCGGAACAACCGGCGCATCACGGCTTCTCTGTTTTTCCAGCTTCTTTTCCTTGCGATGTGCCATGTACTTGCTTATGGCAGCCTTAAACATTCTGCCGGTAAACTTTGTTCCACTGACAACCAGCGTCAAAGTTCTGTTTTCCACTTCTTCCTGCATTTTCTCGCCTCCTTTCCACGAAGTTTGCAGGGAATCTCTTTTTTTGCTAAGGCGGAACCACCAGCCGCCGCAGAAGATAACGCTTCATACCGCCCTCCTTAGCGTAACTGGTCAGAACGGTCATAGTGCAGATTGCCCTGACGTACCTTTGCGTGGCTCAAAATCTTAATCTGTCCCTTTTCCTGACTATCCAGTGCTTTTTCATAACCGGTATCCGACAGGAACAGGCGGGTTCGTTCGCCTTTCCAGCCAACAGGGGAATCGTTCGTCAGCACATCAAAAATAATCATGTGCCGGGTGTCCTCCGCAAAACGCTGGAGGTCCATATATCCATGACCGTGATAATTCTGCGCTCCTGCCTTTGCCCGCATTTCTTCCATCAGCTGCCCTATGGTCTTTCCCTCAGACATCATGCTTGCTCCTTTCTCCCGGCAGTTCCGGGCAATAAAAAAGCGACCATTTACCAGCCGCCATACAGATCGTGATTTACTTGTGAGGTGTAATGATTGCTTATCGTGGTCGGTGCATTGAACAGAACGGTCAGAAGATACTGCTTCATGTTGCGAATTTCCGTGGTGTTCTTCTGTAAACAGTCCATGACAAACTCAATGTGCGAGTTATCCAGCTTCAAGAACCTGGAACGAACGATTTCATGCGGAAAATCACTTCCTGCAATACGGGTGGTCTTTCGCTTTGCACAGACCGTTTCCACGATTAGCTCCACAATCTCATCCAAATCCTCCCGATAAGTTTCATACTGCTGACACAGGTATTCATACCCGATATTCTCCTGAATCAATTCCCGATAACTCTCTATCTCTGTGAGTGACATCGCATCCCTTCCTTTCCGTTCCGGCAGACAATCTGCCGCGCAATCCCGGAAGGGAATGGAATCGGTACTTGATCCATAAATATTTTGTTTTTGAGTATTAGATTTCTCTATATTTAATTCTGCGGGCTTTTCCGTATCCGGTTTATCCATATCCGGGTTTTCCGTATCTGGTGAATCCGTATCCGGTTTTCTAAGCTGTGGCTGCTCGTATATGACATACTCTATATCGCTGATGCGTCCCTGCCGGTCACGCAGCTTGTGCCGCACAATGTAACCAGCAGCCTCCAATTCCCGCAACGCAGCGCCTATGGCATCCACGCCCTCCTTACAGATCTTTGCAAGACCACGGGTGGTGTAATTCCAGTCCTCTGGCAAAGATAACATCATGGAAAGCAGTCCCTTGGCTTTTAACGACAGGTTTGCATTTCGTAAATGATGATTGCTCATCACGGTATAATCACGGGTCCGTTCAATGCGAAAAACGGCCATCGACCTCACTCCTTCCGAATTTTGGGTACAAAAAACCGCAATCCTAAATCAAAGAATTGTGGCGTTCAACTTTCTCTATATTTTCTTGTGCATTTCTTTCCCGGCTTAAAGTCGAGAATGTGTCCCTCAACAACACGGGCATACCGCTTGATTTTGATTTTCCGGAGCTGATGATCTTGGAGAGCGTTCTGATAGCTGTCCTCTGCAAGAAACAGACGCATTTCATCACCTCTGCTCCCGTAAGCACTGCACGGATGGAGAACAACAAACTCAATCATCCATCGGGTGCTGTCCTCAAAGCGTTCCACGGCAAGAATGTTATGTCCTTTCAGCTCCCTTGCTGAAATATCTTTCATAGGCGGCTCCTTTCATCGTTCCTGGTCTCTCTGACGCTTTTTCTGCCATGCCTCCAGCAACTTGATGATGGTTTCCTGCATCCGCTGGGGCGTATAGCTTTTAGGGAAATACTTCCGCAAGGTGTCAGAGGTAAATGTCACTCGGTCCAGATCGCTTTTCTTTTCCTCACCCATGATGACACGCATCATATCGAGGGTCAGATGCCCCTCCTGACTGTATTTCTTGAGCCGCTGGGCTTGAGAAAGAGAAGGGGTAGCCTGTTCGCTGTCCATCGCGTCCAACAGGTCTACCTGTTCCTCCTTTTTGAGAAAGGACAGCTCATAGGCGGGATTTAAGGCAATTTTCTTTTCATCCACCATGTCCAGCAGTTCGGGAATCAGCTCAGTCAAGCGAATAAATCTCTGAACCTGCCTTTGACTTTCTCCTGCTTGATTTGCAACCAGCTGAATTGATGTCTGCGACTTCTCGCCAACTTGGCGAGAAGTTAAATCTGAGCGTTCTCCTTGATGTTTTATAGCCTCCAACTTCATTTTATAGGCAAAGGCCCTCTCACTTGGAAGCAGGCTTTCTCGTTGCAGGTTGCTGTCAACCATAATGATCGTGGCGGCATCATCATCCAAATCCCGAACAATGACCGGCATGGTCTCCTTTTCTGCCAGCTCACTGGCCCTGTGCCGTCTGTGTCCGGCTACCAGCTCATAACCGCCCTCCGGGTCCGGTCGAGCAATCGCCGGAACCAGAACGCCATACTGCTTGATACTGTCAGCGGTCTCCATCATGGCTTCGTCATCCTTGACTTTGAATGGGTGGTTCTTAAAGGGATGCAGTTCAGACAGCGGAATCTCCTGAATCTTTTCCAGCTTTGCATCCTGCCGACCTTCTTCGGTGGAGAACAGATCATCTACCGAGGCCAGCTCTATTTTTTTCGCGCTGCTTTTCAAGTTTCAACACCTCCTTCGTCAGATTTCGATACCCCTCTGCCACCTTGCCGCCAGGGTCATGGGCGAAAATACTTTTTCCCTCTGCACTGATTTCCTTTGCCCGGACAGAATGGGGGATCTCTGTGCCGAATACTTTGATCTTGCTGCCATAGGTCTCCCGCAGGAGCGCGGAAATCTCTTTGGCAAAGTTGGTTCGGCTGTCCACCATCGTCAGCAGGATACCGTCAATCTGGAGCTTGGGGTTGATTTGCCTCTTTACCTTGTTTACCGTGGAGAGCAGCTGTTCCAGCCCTTTAGCGGGCAGATACTCTGCCTGAACGGGAATGATGATCCTGTTCGCAGCCGCCAGCGCATTGACTGTGAGCATACCAAGGGAGGGCTGGCAGTCGATGAGGATATGGGAGTATTGCCCCTTCAGTGTGTTCAGATATTGCCGCAAGATAGTCTCACGACTCATAGCATTTACCAAGGATACTTCCATACCGGAAAGTTGAATGTCGGCGGGCATCAGGTCAACGCCTTCTGCATGATGCAGAATACCTTCTCCGGGGCGTATAGGCTGATCCATCAGAATTTTGCCCATTGCATCCGACAGTGTAAATGGCAGCTTGTCCGGTTGCGGATTTCCCAAGCTGATTGTCAGGCTTCCTTGCGGGTCCCCGTCGATCAGAAGCACTTTCTTTCCGGCCTGTGCCAGACCTATTCCCAAGTTCGCACAGGTTGTTGTTTTGCCAACGCCGCCTTTCTGGTTGGCGATGGCGATGATTTGCGTGTTCATTGACTTCACCTCATTTCTAATTATCGCTGTTGCTTCTGGAAATAGAAAAAGCCGCCACTTCAAAATCATAAAGTGACGGCCCTTTCTAATGCCGGAATCTCTGAAACAAAAAAGCACCCAGTTATTTGTTACTGAATGCCTGCATTAGAATCGTATTTAATTGTTCAGATTTGGTCAGATTATGCCAAACCCTCCAGAGAAAAATCCGGTGTCTGAGAGTGCCAAAATCACCCTCAAAAATACCCCCGAAATTGCTCTCTGGTTGTCCTATTTTTTAACCACTAAGGCCGTTTTTTGACCCCATTTTTGCCGGTTGTCCTATATTTAACCACTAAAAATTGGGTGAAAACGGCTCTCGTTTTGCCAAATTTGGTCAAACCATATCAGCCCGTTTAGATATAGCAAAAGCCCGGAAAACCTTGATTTTCCGGGCTTTTTGAACCATTTTGATATAGTCTGAGCAGTCGATTATCGCTTGCTGAACTGCGGAGCGCGACGAGCCGCTTTGAGGCCGTATTTCTTACGTTCTTTCATACGTGGGTCACGAGTTAAGAATCCAGCAGCCTTCAGAACTGGTCTGTAGTCGTTGTCTGCCTGAAGAAGTGCTCTTGCAACACCATGTCTGATGGCACCAGCCTGTCCTGTGTATCCACCGCCATGAACGTTAACTAATACGTCGAATTTGCCTTCTGTTTCTGTTGCAGTTAAAGGCTGACGAACGATAACTTTCAGTGTATCTAATCCAAAATATTCATCGATATCTCTTTTATTGATTGTGATCTTACCAGTTCCAGGTACAAGATAAACTCTTGCGATTGATTTTTTTCTTCTTCCTGTTCCGTAGAATTTTGCGCTAGCCAATGTTTTCTACCTCCTAATTAAAATGTTAAAGCTTCTGGTTTCTGAGCTTCATGTTTGTGTTCCGGTCCTGCATATACGAAGAGCTTTGTGTACATGCTTCTTCCTAAAGGTCCTTTTGGAAGCATACCTTTAACTGCGAGCTCGATAACTCTTTCAGGTTTCTTTGCTAACATTTCTTTTAATGTGGTTTCTCTCATTCCACCAACATAATCGGAGTGGTTGTAATAGATTTTCTGATCTAATTTCTTACCTGTAACTTTGATCTTGTCAGCGTTTACGATGATTACATAATCACCTGTATCTACATGTGGTGTAAACTGTGGTTTATTTTTTCCTCTTAAAACGCTTGCTACTCCAGAAGCCAGACGGCCAAGAGTACATCCATCAGCGTCAACTACATACCATTTTCTTTCGATTTTATCTGGATTAGCCATATAAGTCTGCATGGTTTTACCTCCTGTTATTTATCAACGATAGTTTAATTAACCGCGGAATTTCCCGCGAATATAAGTTATTGGAAACGCCGGTGCTAAAAATGCGGAAATGTCCGAAACCGCTGATAAATACTTTCGCCTGGGCTATTTGGCTTAAGCATCTCGCACTACGTCACATTTGGTTATTATATTATAAGGGTTCTGTTCTGTCAATAGGTTTTGTGTCGTTTTTTCAATTTTTTTCGTTACTCTCTCATTTTTATTTTTCAGTCAAAAAATTCAATTCCCATCAGTGTCAGTCCCTGGGCCGGAGCTGTCGGTCCTGCCATTTCCCGGTTGCAGGCTTCCAGGATTGTTTTTACTCTCTCAGGTGGATACTGTCCGTTTCCTACTTCGATCAGAGTTCCGGAGATAATACGGACCATGTTGTAAAGAAATCCGGTTCCTGTTACCCGGATGGTTACAAGATCTCCGTCACGCCACACATCAATTCCGGTTACTGTGCGGATCGTTGTTTTCACCTGCGCTTTTGCCCCACAGAAGGATGCAAAATCATGCTGTCCGATCAGATATGAGGTTGCAGCTTTCATTTTATCTACATCCAGTTTATAGTGATAAAAATAGGTGTATAAGCGCTCTGTGGGAACCGGAAATTTGCGGTTCAGAATGCGGTATTCATAGGTTTTCTCACTGTCACAGTAACGGGGATGGAAATCCGGTTCTACCTCTTCAGAGAGCTGAATACGAATATCCTCCGGAAGACGTTGGTTTAATGCATAGGAAATCTTTTCCCCGGGAATCCGTGTATCAGTATCAAATACTGCCACGTTTCCCATAGCATGAACACCTGCATCTGTACGGCTGGCACCGATGGTTTCTATTTTCTCACCAAGAAGCTCTGACAGCGTATCATTTAAAACCCCCTGTACGGTAATCCCGTTTGGCTGTGTCTGCCAGCCGCAGTAGTTGGTTCCGTCATATGCAACTACAAGACCAATTCTTTTCATCTGTTTTCCTCCATAAATTGAAAACTTTTGCTATATATAAAATAAACAATATGCTGTAATCCTTTTTACCGAATTACAGCATATAAAATATCCTTATAAATTATATCAGTACTTTCTCAGATTCCCACAATTCGGAAAACAATGGCGATTCCCAGATAAGTCCACATCACCACATAGGAAATGTAGTCTCTGGACTCATAATGCAATGGCTTCATCTGAGTTCTATTGTCACCGCCATGGTAGCATCTTGCTTCCATGGCCATTGCCAGATCATTGGCTCTGCGGAAAGCAGAGATAAACAGCGGCACCAGAAGAGGTACCATATTTTTGGCTCTCTGAATTATATTTCCATTCTCAAAGTCTGCACCACGGGCAATCTGCGCTTTCATAATCTTATCTGTTTCCTCCAGAAGGATTGGAATAAAACGCAGCGCAATAGACATCATCATGGCAATCTCGTGGATTGGCACATGAAGCTTATTCAACGGTCTGAGAAGTCGTTCCAAGCCATCTGTAAGCTGATTGGGTGTGGTAGTCAGCGTCATAAGAGAAGAACCGATTACCAGATAGGTCAGGCGGATGGCCATTCTGCCAGCCAGCTTCAGGCCCTCCTCTGTCACATGCAGGATTCCCCACTGCCAGAGAACCTTTCCGGGTGTCAGGAAGATATTAAATACCACTGTGATCATAAGGAGCATTACGATCGCCTTCAGTCCCTTGAACATAAATTTCAAAGGTACTTTAGAAAGAATGATCATTGCTGCCAGAAATACAGTAGCTACCGCATATCCCGGAAATGTATGGAACACAAAGACAGAAAGGATGAACACCAGCGTACCTACCAGCTTTGCTCTGGGGTCCATTTTGTGCAGAACGGAATCTGCAGGATAATACTGTCCTATTGTAATATCTCGGATCATATCTCCTGCCCTCCCTTTTTATCTTCTGTCAGATCTGTTTCCATTTCACTGACCAAAGTTTTTCTTTCCGTTTTTTTCTGTCCGTTGTCAGATAAAGTCCTGTCTGACTGAACTAGTTTCCCGGAATTACATTTTCTCAGTACTGCCAGGATGTTCTCTTTCGCCTCATCCACTGTAGTAGCAGTCACATCCACATCCAGCCCCTTTTCCTTCAGTGCATGCATGATATAAGTGATCTGCGGTGCCGCAAGTCCCATGGCTTCCAGCTCTCTGTAATGGGCAAATACTGCTTTGGGAGCATCGTCATATGCAATTTCTCCGTCATTGACTACAATCAGTCTCTCTGCGTATTTTGCAATATCCTCCATACTGTGAGATACAAGGATAATGGTAATCCCTCTTACTTTATGAAGCTCTGCGATCTGGTCAAGGATGTCATCCCGACCTTTTGGATCCAGGCCTGCAGTTGGCTCATCCAGGATCAGAATTTTCGGATTCATTGCCAGTACACCGGCAATAGCAACTCTTTTCTTCTGTCCGCCGGAAAGCTCAAAAGGGGATTTACTGAAATTTTTCTCCTTAAAGCCTACGTGCTGCAGTGCTTTCTTTGCTTCTACTTCTGCCTCTTCCCTGGATAATCCCTGATTCATGGGACCAAAGCAGACATCAGAAAGTACATCATTCTCGAAAAGCTGATGCTCCGGATACTGGAATACCAGTCCTACCTCGCTTCGCAGGGTACGCCGGTCATATTTCTCTCCCCAGATATCCTCTCCATTGTAAGTGATGGTACCGGAAGTCGGACGGATCAGAGCATTGAAATGCTGGATCAGTGTAGATTTTCCACTTCCTGTATGTCCGATAATTCCGATAAACTGTCCGTCCGGAATAGAAAGATTGATGTCTTTCAGCGCATGGATCTCATAGGCAGTTCCCGGACTGTAGGTATAAGTTACATTTTTTAATTCTATTGACATAAGGCATTCACCAGCTCCTCTGTAGTCAGTATTCCCTCCGGAACATCCACTCCGGCTTTATGAAGTTCATGTGCCAGAAGTGTTACCTGGGGCACATCCAGTCTGTATTCTTTCAGGGTTTCCACCTGTGAAAAAATTTCTCTGGGTGTTCCCTGCATCACCACTTCTCCATTGTCCATAACATATACCTTGTCCGCATGAACAACTTCTTCCATATAATGGGTGATCAGAATGACTGTCACTCCTTCCTGTCTGTTAAGGTCACTGACCGCCTCCAGAACTTCCTTTCGTCCGTTAGGATCCAGCATTGCTGTTGGTTCATCCAGGATAATGCATTTTGGACGCATTGCCATAACGCCTGCAATGGCAACTCTCTGCTTCTGCCCTCCCGAAAGCTTGTTAGGGGAATGGTAACGATAGGATGTCATACCTGTTTTCTTCAGGCTTTCATCTACACGTTCCCATATTTTTTCAGTAGGAACTCCCATATTTTCAGGGCCAAAACCTACATCCTCTTCCACCACTGTACCGATGATCTGGTTATCAGGGTTCTGAAAAACCATCCCTGCTTTCTGTCGGATTTTCCATAATTCCGGCTCCCTAGACGTGTCAATTCCATCTACCCACAAGGTACCCTCTGTTGGAATCAGAAGTGCATTGAGATGCTTTGCCAGAGTAGATTTTCCGGAGCCGTTATGCCCCAGTACAGCCACGAATTGTCCGGCTTCAATGTCCAGGTTTACATCATTGACAGCACGCTGTGTATCTTGCACATTGCCGTCTTCATCATACTTGAGATAGTCAAATCCCAGCTTGAATGCCTTGATAATTCCCATAATATTTTTTCCTCTTAATATTTCAGGTATCTTTTTCATACCTGCTGCTTTTCTTGTCAGTCTGTCAATCAGTTTTCAACCTCTTCAGTAGCCGCCGGAACCAGCCCGGTCAACTCGTCGATCAAAGCCCAGATTTCCTCTCTTCCCTGTTTTGTCTCTGCTGAAAAAGGAAGAATGATTCCATCTTTGCCAAGCTTCAGTCCTTCTCTGATTGCTTTTATATTTTTCTGCACCTGGCTTCGTTTCAGCTTATCCAGCTTGGTAGCTATGATAATGGGCTGATAACCATTGTGCAGAATCCAGTCATACATCATTTTATCATTGGCAGAAGGATCATGGCGGATATCCACCAACAGAAAAACTGCCTTAAGATTTTTTGAGGTATGAAGATATCTCTCAATCATTTTGCCCCATTTTTCCTTCTCGGACTGGGACACCTTTGCGTATCCGTAACCAGGAAGGTCTACCAGATACATTTCCTCATTGATATTGTAAAAATTAATGGTCTGCGTTTTTCCAGGCTGTGCACTGGTGCGGGCAAGAGATTTACGGTTCATCAGTCCATTGATCAGGGAAGATTTCCCCACATTTGACTTACCTGCAAAAGCCACCTCCGGTCTTCCGGTATCCGGAAGCTTACTTGTAATACCACATACAATATCTAAAGATACATTCTTAATAACCATTATTTTCCTCTGTTTTTACTGATTTATGGTTTCAGCGTAAAGCAGACCTTCCCTGGCCTTATACCAACGCTCTGTTTAATACTTCCTTCATGGAACTTACAAAAGTGATCGTAAGCCCGTCTGTAATTTCCTTATCCAGTTCCTGTACATCCGGCTTATTCTCTGCCGGCACAAGAACCTCTTTTATTTTTGCATACTTGGCAGCCAGAAGCTTCTCCTTCAGCCCACCAATAGGAAGAACACGTCCTCTCAGTGTAATCTCACCAGTCATGGCAAGATCTGCACGGACAGGCTCTCTTATAATTGCTGAAAGAATGGCTGTTGCCATAGTAATACCTGCAGATGGACCATCCTTTGGGACTGCCCCTTCCGGAATATGTACATGTATATCATTTTCCTGGAAAAACTCCGGTTTTACCTTATAGCCCTCTGCAACGGAACGGATATAGGTGATTCCTGCCTGGGCAGACTCTTTCATCACATCTCCCAGCTGTCCTGTAAGCAGCAGTTCACCCTTACCGGGCATTACATTGACCTCAATCTGGAGAGTATCTCCTCCTACCTGTGTCCATGCCAGCCCTCTTGCAATACCAATTTCATCTTTCCTGTTTGCCATGAGATAATTAAAATGCTCCTTGCCAAGGAAATCCGACAGATTTTTAGCTGTAACTGTCACCTTCTTTTTGCCCTCTTCCATAATGGCACGGGCAGTTTTCCGGCAGATCCGTCCAATCATCCTTTCCAGGTTTCGTACACCGGCTTCTTTTGTATAATTATTAATAATTTTCTTCAATGCTGCCGACTGAATCGTCAGCTCACCTTTGGAGATCCCATTCTCTTCCATCTGTTTCGGAATGAGATGTTCTTTGGCAATATGCTCTTTTTCGTTCTCTGTATAACCTGAAATTTCAATCAGTTCCATACGGTCAAGCAATGGTCTGGGAATTTCCTGTACATCATTGGCAGTAGCAATAAACAACACCTCAGATAAATCCTGTGGAAGTTCTACATAATGATCCATAAACCTGCTGTTCTGCTCCGGATCCAGAACCTCAAGAAGGGCAGAAGAAGTGTCCCCCTTATAATCACTGCTGGTCTTATCAATCTCATCCAGCAGCATAAGCGGATTATTTACCCCGGCCTGCTGCAAAGCGACTGTGATTCTTCCCGGCATTGCTCCCACATAAGTTTTTCTGTGGCCACGGATTTCTGCCTCGTCCCGAACACCGCCCAGACAGATCCGTACATATTTTTTATGCAAAGCCTCAGCCACAGATTTGGCAACCGATGTCTTACCTGTTCCAGGAGGCCCTACCAGACAAAGGATAGGACTTTTACCCTTATGTGTCAGTTTACGGACAGAAAGGAACTCCATAATACGTTCCTTTACATCCTTTAAACCATAATGCTCTCTCTCCAGTATTTCCCATGCTTCCTTCAGATCCTCAGAATCTTCGGATCTGTTGTCCCAGGGAAGGGACAGCAAAGTCTCAATATATCCCCTGAGCACCGAATTCTCGGACACATTGTTATTTGTAGTTTTGAAACGTTCAATTTCTTTGCTGATCTTTTCCTTCACTTCATCACTGGCAGAAAGCTCCTGAAGCTTCTTTTTGAATTCATCTGCAACATCTGCAGAATTATCCTCTCCCAGTTCCTCACGAATCAGTTTCAGCTGTTCTCTCAGAATATATTCTCTCTGATTTTTATCAATTCTGGCTTTCACCTTTTTCTGAAGATCTCTGCCGATCTGCATGACCTCAATCTCACTGCCCAGAATTCCTCCCAGAACCTCATAGCGCTCTTCCAGAGTCAAGGCTTCCAGAATCTTCTGTTTGTTCTGATAGGATAAAGGAATATTCACAGCAATCTGTTCGATCAGTTCTTCCAGGCTTTCAATATTCAGGATCTGCGAAATCAGCTCTTTGCTGATTTTTCCATTTTCCATGCAGTATCTGTGAAACAGTTCTTTCAGACTTCGGTACATTGCCTCTGTCACTGTATCCGGTAACAAGGTCTCCTCCTCTTTCACAGGTGATATCACACCTGTGAGATAAGGGAAATCCTGCTGAAAATCCTCCAGAACTGCCCTGCCTGTGCCCTCCACCAGAACTCTCAGAATATCCTGGGGAAGCTTCACTACCTGCTTGATATAGCCAATCGTACCTACCCGGTAAACTCCTGACACATCCGGATTTTCTACTTCCGGATCTATCTGTGTCACCAGAAATATTTTCTGATCATGAAGCATTGCCGCCTCAATTGCTTTCTTTGAACGTTCTCTGCTCACATCAAAATGAACAATCATTCCCGGAAGAATTGTAGTTCCCCGTAAGGCAATAGCTGGCAATATCGCATTTTGATTCGTCATTTATTATCTAGTCCCTTCCATCAGGCTGTCTCCGGTTTACCCTTCTGGCGTGTACGGGCTGTTCTTCTGCTATTGGTCTTCTTGGCCGGTGCAGGAGCTTCCCCGTAGACGATTTCCGGTTCACCGGTACCTTCTACTACGTCTTTTGTAATTGTACATTTGCGGATTGTATCATCAGAAGGAATCTTGTACATCAGATCCATCAGAGATCCTTCCATGATAGCCCGAAGTCCTCTGGCACCTGTCTTTCGTTCCAGAGATTTCTTTGCCACCAGTTCCAGCGCATCATCCTGGAAATCCAGTTCCACACCATCCAGTTCAAACAACTTATGGTACTGTTTCGTCAGAGAATTCTTCGGCTCCTTCAAAATGCTGATCAGTGCTTTTTCATCCAGTGCATCCAGTGTAACTACCACCGGAACACGTCCGATAAATTCCGGAATCAGTCCGAATTTGATAAAGTCTTCAGGCATAACATCCTTCAGGATTTCTCCTACATTTCTCTCTTCCTTGACAGAAACATCTGCACCAAATCCAATAGATTTGGTATCCTGTCTGGATTCAATAATTTTTTCAATTCCGTCAAAGGCACCGCCACAGATAAACAGAATATTTGTAGTATCAATCTGGATAAACTCCTGATGAGGATGCTTACGTCCACCCTGAGGCGGTACACTGGCAACTGTTCCTTCCAGTATCTTCAGAAGTGCCTGCTGTACGCCCTCACCTGAAACATCTCTGGTAATAGATGCATTCTCAGATTTTCTGGTAATCTTATCGATCTCATCAATATAAATAATTCCATACTGTGCACGTTCGATATCATAATCTGCAGCCTGAATGATCTTCAGCAGAATATTTTCCACATCTTCACCCACATAACCAGCCTCAGTAAGAGTTGTGGCATCTGCAATAGCAAAAGGTACATTTAACAGTCTTGCCAGAGTCTGTGCCAGAAGTGTTTTTCCTGATCCGGTAGGTCCCAGCATCAGAATATTACTTTTTTGAAGCTCCACATCAGAGGAAGCTGCAGCAGTAATTCTTTTATAATGATTGTATACAGCTACAGAAAGTGCTTTCTTAGCCTCGTCCTGTCCAATTACATAGTCATCCAGAATTGCATGGATTTCCTCCGGCTTCAGCAGATTAATCCCTGCCTCCAGAGCCTCATCCTCATAATTCAGTTCCTCTTCCATGATTTCTGAACAGATACCGATACACTCATCACAGATAAACGTCTTGCCGTCCGGACCTGCGATCAGCTTTCTCACCTGATCTTCCGTTTTCTGGCAAAAAGAGCATCTTATTTTTCCTTCTCTTATCTTTTCCGCCATGGATTTTATTATCCTTTCTATACAATAACTCTAAAAAGACTCCTGTGACGATTCACAGGAGTCTTATCTTTCGCATTATTTATGCATGACTACACCATCAATCAGTCCATATGCCTTAGCCTCTTCGGCAGTCATATAGTTGTCCCGGTCTGTATCACGCTCAACAACTTCTATCGGCTGACCGGTATTTGCAGCCAATAATTCATTTAAAGTTCTCTTGGTCTGTGCGATATGATCTGCTACGATCTGGATCTCTGTTGCCTGACCCTGTGCACCGCCTGACGGCTGATGAATCATGATCGTAGAATGCGGAAGAGCAAATCTCTTACCCTTTGCACCCCCTGCCAGGAGAAAAGCTCCCATGCTGGCAGCCATTCCCAGACAAATAGTGGAAACATCACATTTGATATACTGCATGGTATCATAGATAGCCATACCTGCTGTTACGGAACCACCCGG
Source organism: Blautia sp. HCP3S3_C12 (assembly GCF_052064155.1). Classification (NCBI taxonomy): domain Bacteria; kingdom Bacillati; phylum Bacillota; class Clostridia; order Lachnospirales; family Lachnospiraceae; genus Blautia; species Blautia sp. HCP3S3_C12. The sequence continues at coordinate 48,694 of NZ_JBQHWC010000003.1, forward strand.
GCTGTTGATGTAAAGTTGGATGTCCTTTCCGGGATCCTCTGCTTCCAGGAAAAGAAGCTGTGATACGATCAGTCCTGCACTCACATCATTTACTTCTTCGCCAAGAAAAATGATTCTGTCTTTCAGAAGCCTTGAATAAATGTCGTAGCTTCTCTCGCCCCTGCTTGTCTGCTCAATGACATAAGGTACTAAACTCATATAAACGCCTCCATTTTGGCTGAATTAAACTTCCTTTGCAGCGTCCGCTACCAGAGTAACTGCTTTCTGTACAGCCATATCTTTCTTCATCTGCTCAAGCTCGCGCTCTCCCAGTAATTCTTTTAACTTGTCTGCTTCCATTTTATAAGCTTCAGCCATCTTGGAAATCTCTTCATTTACTTCTTCCTCTGTAGGCTGAATGTTCTCAACTTCTGCAACTTTTTCCAGAACCAGTCTTGTCTGGATTCTCTTTAATGCCTGTGGTTTCATATCTTCCATCATTTTCTCAGCTGTCATGCCTGTGAACTGGAAGTACTGATCCATGGAAAGACCCTGAGACTGCATTCTTCTGCTGAAATCATCAAGCATCTGACGGCACTGTGTCTCAAGCATTGCTTCAGGAATATCCATCTGTGCATTCTCGATGATCTTATCAACTGCTGCATCTTCTTTTGCATGTTTTGCTTCGTTTTCTTTCTTTTCTACCAGGTTTGTCTTAACATGCTCTTTGTACTCAGCAAGTGTATCAAACTCAGAAACGTCTTTTGCAAAATCATCATCAAGCTCAGGAAGTTCTTTTGCTTCGATTTTCTTAACTGCACATTTGAAGATTGCTTCTTTTCCTGCAAGTTCTTTTGCCTGATATTCTTCAGGGAATGTAACTTTTACATCTACGTCATCGCCAACTTTAGCGCCAACCAGCTGATCTTCGAATCCAGGGATGAATGTGTTGGATCCAAGTGTCAGAGGATATTCTGTAGCCTGTCCGCCATCAAAAGGTACTCCGTCTACAGAACCTTCGAAATCAATTGTCACAATATCGTTTAACTGAGCTGCACGATCTTCAACATTGATAGTTCTGGAGTTTTTCTCCTGTTCCTTTTTAACTTCTGCCTCTACTTCCTCGTCTGTTACTTCAATTTCAGACTTCGGTACTTCTACACCTTTGTACTCACCTAAAGTTACTTCTGGCTTAACAGCTACTTCTGCGGTGAAGATCAGTGCCTTACCAGGCTCTGTCTGTACCAGATCGATTTTTGGCTGAGAAACGATTTCAAGTTCGCATTCTCCTAAAGCTTTGCTGTAATGCTCAGGAATCAGAGCGTTGACAGCATCTTCCAGGAAAACTCCCTTTCCATACATCTGCTCAATCATCTTTCTCGGAGCTTTACCTTTACGGAAGCCTGGGATAGAAATTCTTCCTTTGGCTTTCTGATATGCGCTCTGCATAGCCTTTTCTACATCTTCAGCGGAAACTTCAATGGTAAGTTTCGCCATGTTTTTCTCCATTTTCTCCACCTGTAAACTCATGTTACATGTTCCTCCTTAATTTTCAGGTTATATCATTTTAATTTTTGACACTATTCGCTGCCTGGCAGCTCTATTTTCTATATATTTAAGTTCAGGTTCCGCTCCCACTATTGCAGAAGCGGGAGAACTCCTTATACTCATCTATATATTTACAGTCATTGTAGCAGTATATCACAAAAAAATAAAAAGTGCTAGTGTTTTTTACATAAAAATCGCGGTTTTATCCATCTTTTTTCTTTTTCCGGTATATCTTCTATGCTCTGTATACTACAGATTCTGCAATTTCCTGTGCTTTTTCTTTTCCCTCCAGCTGAGTGATAATAGAAAGTGCAAAGTCCACGGCAGTCCCCAGTCCACGGCTTGTAGTAACATTCCCGTCAACCACTACACTATCTGTACTGGTCATTGCTCCGTCTCTCTCAATCACATCCATAAATGAAGGATAAGCAGTTGCCCTTCTGCCTTTTAGGAAACCAAGCCCTGAGAAAACGCTGGGAGCGGCACAGATTGCCGCAATTTTCCTGCCATCATCGTAAAACTCTGTAAGCAGTTCTGTAAGTGGCTTATAGCCTGCCAAATACTTTGTCCCCGGCATACCTCCCGGAAGCACCAGCATATCTGCATCTGAAAAATCCACTTCTCCGAATACCTCATCTGTCAGAAGACAAATACCATGGGCAGTCTGCACCTCTTTTGTGTTTTTTATAGAAACCGTACGAATATCTACTCCTGCACGACGCAGCAGATCCACAACTGTAAGCCCCTCAATATCCTCAAAACCATCTGCCAGAAAAATATAAACCTTTTTGCTCATAATCATTTCCTCCTGTTCATCATTTTATCAAGCATATACTATAAATTCTTTTTTATAACAAGTATATTCTTCCCATCAGAATAGCAATAAGACATTTCATCCATACTTTTTTTAACCATATAAATGCCAAGACCGCCAATTTCCCGTTTTTCTGCGGTCAGACTGATATCAGGATCTTCTTTTTCCAGTGGATTATAGGGAATTCCCTTATCTGAAAATGTTACACAGACCATTTTCGGATTATCCTGGATCTGAAATCCTACAGTCACCTTTCCTCCCTGCTCACCATAGGCATAATATGCAATATTGCTGAGAATCTCATCAATCGCGATATCTATCTGCATTCTGACTTTTACAGGACAACCATAGCTGTCCAGAATATCATCTGCAAATTCTGTTACCTTATCTATGTTTGCGGCAACAGCATCAACAGTTATTTCCTTCATTGGCTAGTCCCCCATTTTCTTTGTATACTCAAGACACAGCATTGTAATATCATCAAACTGGTCATTGTCTCCTACAAAAGCGTCAATATCCGCCTTTACAAGCTTCAGGGTTTCTTCCGGATTACTGCTTAAGCACTGCTGGTTCAGAACATGATCCAGTCTGTCCATTCCGTACAGCTTTCTGTCCTTATCCGTTGCCTCTGTCACTCCATCTGTATACTGGAATATTTTGTCTCCGATATTCAGCTGAAGCTTTTGTTCCTTATATACGATGTCCTCTATCCCTGCAAGGACGAAACCAGCACGTATTTTGTAGGCTTCATAGGTATTGGTTTCCCTGCGGTAAACAAATGGCATTTCATGTCCGGCGTTTACATACCTGAATTCACCGGTCACAAGATCCAGCACACCCTCAAAGGCTGTAATAAACATTCCGTTTTCATTGGATTCACACAGAATATTATTGACCTCTGTAAAGACCTCTCCCAGGTCTCTGCCTGGCTGTGTATGATCCTTGATCAGGGTTTTGCCGATAACCATGAAAAGGGCTGCCGGAACTCCCTTGCCGGAAACATCAGCCATAACAATTGCCATATGTCTGTCATCAATCATAAAGAAATCATAAAAATCTCCGCCAACTTCCTTTGCCGGTGTCATGGTCGCATAAATATCCATCTCGTCTCTGTCAGGAAATGCAGGGAATATACAGGGAAGCATAGAAGCCTGGATCTGTGTTGCCACATTCAACTCTGCTCCAATACGCTCTTTCTCAGCAGTCACCCGGGTAAGGTTATCCATATAATTAATAATGCTTTTCTGCATGGATTGGGTTGCGTGATAAAGTTCTTCTATCTCATCTCTGGTATGAATATCAAGATCTACGATGTTGTTCTCATCATACCCTTCCTCGCCATTGCCAAATTTGTGTGTTGCTTCCGTAAGCAGTTCAATAGGCCTGGATATTCTCTTTTTGATTTTTCTGGATATGCCCATACCGGCAGCCAGGATGATCAGAATGCAAAGACATACCATCAGTACAGTAAAACGAATGGTATTTCTGACAATCTCTGTCATGTCAATATCTACAAAGGCAACTGCACATTTTTCTCCGTCAGATGAAAGTACCGGCTCTCCGGCAGATGACAGCCATCCAAATTCTGTTCTGCTCACAGTAGGCTCCAGGCGTTCGTTTCCTTTCAGTTTATCAAATCTTTCCGAAAGCTCTTCCTTATAGCCAAGAGTCAGATAGCCTGACGAAGGATCAAACAGATACACACTGGAATGATCCTGGATCATCTGAATATACAGATATTCAATATTCATATCTGCCTGTATAGAATGAAGATATTCATTTATCCTCTCATAATTCTGATACATGCCTTTCGCTTTAAGCCAGTCTATGATCGGCTGTTCATCATCAGCTGCTACTGCTTTTTCCTGGATCTGTTCAAATTCCTCTGTATCTATCTCTTTACACAGTTCTTCGATAAAATCCCCATTTACCTGATCTGATACCGTCTTCGCGATTTCAAGCGCTTTGTCATTATAGAGTTTTCTATACTGTCTGTTATTCACAAGAGAACTTCCAAGAAGCATTAAAACCCCAACCACCAACATAGAACCGATGAGAAATTTAATCAGTTCAACATTCAGCTTTCGTCTTTTTTCCATGCTCTTTGACCTCCTTTTTTGTCTCTGTGTGCTGCAAATGTGGTGCTGATCAGGAAAGCTGCTGAAAGCACATTCACAAGGATCAGCACAAAGATAAGACCTCTGCCTACACCAAGGACCAGCACATAGCCAAACACAAAGGAACCCAGAGACTGTGCACCGTTCTCAAACAGGCTGTAAACCCCAAGTCCTCTGTCATATCCAAATCGTTCTACATCCTTCAGATCTGTAAAATAACTGGTAAGTAATGGAATCCCAAAGCTGTCTGCAACTCCGATCAATGCCAGTGCGATCAGAAGAGATGGTATATTCTGAAGCATTGCCACCTCCAGAAAAGCTGCTGCATAAATAAACGCAGCTGCTGCAAGCCCCAAATGCTTCCATCCTCTGTTGGAAAAGAATTCCGTGAGAGGAGTTCCCAGGATCAGTACAAAAATTCCGTTTAAAAGATAGGTATATCCAATATAGGTTTCCGAAAGTCCCCATTCAGAACCAACAATAGGGAACATATAATTCAGGAAATATCCACAGATCAGAAGCGGAATCATCATCAGCAGGAAAAAACTAATAATCCTTGGACGAAAGATAAACTGAACAATATTCATATGCGTGTCTTCTGTTTCGCAGTTTTTCTCTTCGTTATCTGAAGTATATTTACTCATATACTTATTTGCTACCAGAAACAGCAACACACTGAGTACTGCAGTGACAGCAAACAACGCTGTATAGGACATCCATTGCAGAAGGAAGCCACCAAACACAACTGCACAGTTTGCACCGCTCAGGGAGGATACACTGTAATAGGCATAGGCTCTGTTCTTCTCCTCATCAGGAAGCTCCACGATCATAAGATTGACAAGTAAAAGCAATACTCCCCAGCCTGCTCCAAGAAGCAGGGAGCTTAACGTAAGCAGCCATATATTGGGAACCACTCGCAATCCAAGTCCTGCTGTAAGTAGTATAGAACTTACAAAAACAGATCTCTTTGCCCCAAGCTTATGTATTACCTTTCCTCCAAATGCTGAGAAAATGGCGCCGGATAACACCTCTGCAGATATAGGAACTGCTGCAAGCATGGCCGGTGATAATCCCTGTACTGACATCTTCTCAGAAATCTTCATTGCATAGATGGGAAGAATCGCACAGGTCAGATTTGTAAAAAAGAAAACAAGAAATACAATAAATCTGAAAATTTCCACAGGAAGTCTGCTATTGTTTTCCTCCTGTTTTCGTCTTTTCAGTTCCTGCCTTCCCTTTATAAAATAAATCACCTCAAAGGTAAGCATGAAAAATACTACCATAATTGCGATCAGGTTGATGATCAGAGACACCTGGATCTCTCTGCTTTTCTCTGTCAGACTGTTCATATCTGTTCCGACTTCTATAATCCCAATAATATCTCCGCTTTTATCCCGGATGGGACTATGGATAAATACAAAGCTTCCGGAGCTTGAATTTGTAGCATAGGTTTTTGTAGCCCCCTGCTCCATAACCTGCTGAAGATCTGTGCCTTCATATTCCCAGTCATAAGGATAAGCCACACAAATATCCTCCAGGGTATAAACCAGGGTAACAGTTCCGTCTTTTACTTTATAAAGCACACAGTACAAATCCTGTGAACTGTCAGAATCTGAAAAAAATACATCCCGTACCACCTGCCGGACCTGTCTGTAATCCTCATTCATAAAATCAGAAGGCTTTTCCAGCCTCTGAAATGCATCTGCAGGAAGTCTGTTTGTTACTGCTGATGCGGCAAATTTCTCTCTTGTATAGGTTTCATCGACCAGCAGACTTTGAAACTGCGGAAACAAGGTGCCAATAAACAGAACCGCAACTCCCACAATAATCCCTATGACTGCCATGGTAATCTTTGCATAAAAGCTGAATTTTTTTACCAGTATCTTTAACAAAGTCACCGCAAAAAGCAAAGCAGCAGCGACAATCACTGCACAGGCAGCCCACAACAGGCAGTTCCATACCTGCAGTTTTCCTGATAACGGAACGTCCCAGAACTGTTCATAATCCTCTCCGTTCCACAATATAACAGAATAATTGGTGGAAGAAACCAAGATTCCCGGTGCACTCACATGATATGCGATCTCTCTTTCCTTCAAAGGCTCTTCCACAGTAAGTCTGTCTGTACTTCCGGTATTTTCGACATCACAGAATATCCGTATAATATCCCTGAGGCCTATATCGGCTGAATAAAGCACTCCATCTGAGTAACTGATTTCCTGCGGAATACTTCCGTCAACTGTATCACTGTCATAGAGCAGTTCATCCTGTCCGCTGTCTGTATATTTATAAATTTTACCATCATAAGTCACATAAAACAGGCTATCACTGTCTCTGTCATAAGCACAGCACAAAATCCTGTCCTGCGCATCAGCAACAGAAAAAGCCTTTGAGCTTCCCTGCTCTGTATTGCTGACCAGAATACTGTCATCTTCCTTTTGCATGTAGATCACACCATGCTCTGTGGGTACCATTCCCACAATGTTGCGCCTTACACTGCCTTTCTCTGCTTCTACAGAAGCAACCGTTGATATATATTTTCCCTTTGATGACAGTTTGACGATTCCTTCCCTGGCAATCTGAACGCCCTGCTCAATACGGACATCATGAAGATATACATTTCCGTCTCCGTCTGCCACAACCCGCTCGGCACTCAGAAAACTTTTATCAGAGGCACATGTCTGCCATAAAAGCCTTCCGTCAGCAGATATTTTCAATATTTTCCTGTTGGAATCATCAATCACATAAGTACATCCATCCCCATCTCCGGATGCATAGGACACTGCTGAAAATGTATAAAGTTTAAAAGGATTGGTAAACATCCATTCCCTGCCTGCATACACTGCAAGCACAGAACATACTGTCAAAAGCAGCACAATTATTAGAATCCACTGTTTTTTTCTCTTATGTTCCATGCACCTTAACCTCTTTCTGTTAATGTAAGTTTTGATAACAGGGTATGGGCAGGTGCCATATGCTCTTTATAATAACGCAGATTTTCAACTCCCATATCTTCTGTGTAATTGATCGTATCTGCAGACTGCAGATATCGTTCAAAGCTTTCCCTCAGCAAATACTCATTAATTCCCTTGATCCGGTTAACTGCATTTTTATACTGATATACTCCAAGCCCGTTACGACAGCTCACAATACAAAGTCCTGCCATTTTTTCCTCTACCCGTACAAGGATTCCATTGATCCTGATTTTGTCAAAAACAGGAACCAGATTGTCGATCACCCGGAGCAGGCAGCCACAGTGGCACTCCTCACAAGTTTTCTCCCCACACCATTCCCTTTCCATAAATTCCCGGATCTCCTCCCGATGGAAAGGGGTTATCTCTTCTGTCTCATATGCAAATCTGCGTTTGAAATAATTATAACGGTAACGGTCATCCTGCGTATCCATACCTGCCAGAAACTGCTCAGGCGTAAAGGTATAATCCATATAATCACGGTTATCCTCTATTTCAAACTGAATGCCGCTGGCTTCATAATAAGGAAGCATCCATGGAACCACATCCATAATGATCAGCTGTGCATCAAATTCCGCAAAATCTTCCTTCAGGATCTGCATAGCTTTCTTTATCTTTTCCTCCGTATAGTTTCCTACAAACGGAACAGCTACCGGATACCCTTCTGTATTCAAATATGTAATATTGATTAAAAGCCCTTCTGCTATTTTAAAGTAGGTAGGATAGGAATCCCTCCATCCGATCAAATTCAAAAAGCTGGTGTTGGCTGACCAGTGTTCATTCATACTGTCATAATACGGATCAAACAGGCTCTGATCCTCCACTCTAAGTTCCTGATAACCACGCGCAAGGAAGCTTTCCAGCATTTTCTGTGGTATTTTATAATATTTTTTTGTATCTGATTTCATACGGTCTCCTCTGAATATCAGTGCATAATCTCCAGCTATGATCGTGAGAAATATTTACAGCTACGCACTTACAAATATTATATCTCCATTTTTCAAATATTCCAACATAATATTCATAAAGTTGTTGGTTATATTCATTCTTTATAATAAAAATATGGCTTTGCGAAGCTATTCCACAAAGCCATATTTTTATTCTATTCTATCGTCAGGATATCTGAAAAGCCAGTCACTTCAAATACATCATTTATCACATCATTTACATTTTTTATGATCATGCTTCCCTGCTTGTTCATAATCTTCTGAGCTGCAAGAAGAACACGCAGTCCTGCTGAAGATATGTATTCCAGCTTTCCAAAATCAAAGACTAACTCTGTAATCCCATCCAGAGATTGTTTTAACTCTCCCTCTAATGTGGGGGCTGTGATGGTATCCAGTCTTCCCTCCAAAGTAATTTCCAGTTTTGTTCCTTCCAACTTCTTATCAATTGTCATAATGCGGCCTCCATTACGTGTATATACGCATTTTGTTAAAATGTTTTTTATATAGTAACACATAAGTTCTATTTTCTCAATATCACACATATTTTTCTTGTCTCATACTCATCATAGGTGTTATCATAATCATAAAACTGTATCGCCATTTCATATTTAAGGAGGAACATTTCTCATGGAAATCGAACGTAAATTTTTAATATCCAAGGAAAATCTGCCCAAAAATCTTGACTCTTATCCACATCACAGGCTAGAACAAGGCTATTTATCCACCGCACCGGTAGTCCGGATCCGCAAAGAGGATAATAATTACTATCTCACCTACAAGTCCAAAGGTCTCATGACCCGTGAAGAGTACAACCTTCCACTTACAAAAGAATCCTATGAACACATGCGTCCAAAAGCTGACGGAATCCTCATCTCCAAAACCCGCTATCTTATCCCGGAAAAAAATGGGCTTACTATCGAACTGGATGTATTTGATACACCATATGAAGGACTTTTCCTCGCGGAAGTGGAATTTTCTTCTGAAGAGCAGGCACTCAAGTATACTCCGCCTGCATGGTTCGGAGAAGATGTTACAAACTCTGGCAAATATCATAACAGCCGTTTAAGTCAGGGAAACCTCTGACACATTTCTATTTTTCTGGTGTCTTCGATGTTTTCATCATCTTATAATAAACCGGGATCAGAAGTGCACAGGCTCCGATCCATGCCATTGGGCTGGCAATACATACAGATGTATATCCGATGATTCCGGAAAGTCCTACTGTTGCAGCGATTCGCATAACCAGTTCAATCATGCATGCAGCAAAAGGTGCTTTGCCATTCTGCATGCTCTGGATGGATGTGCGATATACTGCCAGCAGCCCAAGCACAAAGTAAAAGGGAGCTACAATCGTCAGATACATATCTGAATAGTGATAGATTTCTTTTGTGGGATCTGAGAGAAACATTCTTACGATCGGATGTCTCAGCAGCAGAATTCCAATACACATGATCAGATTAAATGCTTCTGTCTGGATCAGGCAGGCGCGCACGCCCTGACGGATACGGTCCCATCTGCCTGCACCAAAGTTCTGAGCTACATAGTTGGAAATTGCGGTCATCATTGCATTGTTTACCAGTACAGAAAGCTGATCTGCTTTCGATGCTGCGGTATATCCTGCAACTGCTGCAGTACCCAGTGAGTTTACCACTGCCTGCATGGCAAGCTGTCCGATACACATGACAGACATCTGGAATCCCATTGGAAATCCGGTCTTCAGGTGCAGGACTGCCGTGTCTTTTAAATCTGTAAAATCTTCTCTGTGCAGATGCAGAATCGGAAAATTCTTCAGTCCTACAACCAGACTCAGCACTGCGGAAAGGAACTGTGACAGAATAGTCGCCCATGCAGCACCAGCCACCCCCATATGAAACGGTACAATAAACAGAATATCAAGAAAAATATTTAATACAGATGAAAATACCAGGAAATACAATGGTGTTTTACTGTCTCCCAATGCGCGGAGCATATTTGAGATCATATTATAAAAAACGGTAGCACCTGTGCCAAGCAAAACTACAAACATATAGTCATATGCTTCACCGGAAATATCAGCAGGAATCTGCATCCAGCGCAGAATCTGATGAGAAAGCAGACAGCAGATCAGTGTCAGCACTACTGTAAAGGCAATACTCAGAAGCGCGGAAACCGCAACGCTCTTGCGCATTCCTTTTTCATCCTTTGCCCCGCATTTCTGTCCCAGACAGATACCAAATCCACCTGTGAATCCATTGATAAAACAGAATACAAAATAAATAATAATACTGGTGGAACCTACTGCTGCCAGGGAGTCTGCTCCCAGCGTTTTTCCTACGATCACAGAGTCCGCCAGTGTATAAAAAAGCTGAAACAGATTTCCCAGAATTACAGGAATCGCAAATTTCAGCAGTGACCGGAACGGATTGCCTGTAGTCAGATCCATCTCTTTTGATCTTGCCATGTTTACTCCTCCTTGCGCGTTAATGTGTCTAACGCTATAATAAATTTATTACTTTTAAATCAGAATCGGAGAATTGTAAAATGGCTATGCGTAAAATTCTGGTGGATGACACCAACCGAGAACTTTGTGAACATGGAACTGCCGGCTTTCCCATGACCGTAAATCATGATGACCTCTGGGCTTTTGAGGGGAAAAGTGTTCCTATTCACTGGCATAACGACCTGGAGATCAGCGTTCCCAGAGAAGGGGCAGCGATTTATCAGGTTTACCAGAAAAGCTATACTGTCAGACCTGGGGAAGCTCTTGTACTGAACCGAAATGTACCGCACAGCTGCCATTCGCCCAATAACAGTCATGCGCGATACAGCACTTTCCTGGCACGTCCGGATTTCATATATGGCGAATTCGGAAGTGATGTGGAACGCAACTGTTTTCGGCCTTTTCTGCAGAATTCTGCGGTTCCCTGTATTCTGCTGAATGAAGAAAACGAATGTACTAAAAGCGTGTTACAGAGACTCAATGAAGTTGAGGAAATCTTTGATCAGAAGTCCTATTGTTATGAACTGAAGATCAAAGGTCTTCTCTGTGAAGTGTACAGTCTGATTCTTTGTGAACATCAGAAAGAATTCACAAAATTCATTCCGTCTAACCAACTTGAACTGGAACGATTGGAGCAAATGTTGAATTATCTTAATACACATTTTGAGTCTGTAGTTTCTCTGCAGGAACTGGCTGATCAGGTTCATCTGTCCAGAGAGGTCTGCTGCCGTCTGTTTAAGAAAATGACTGGCAAGACAGTTACCGGATATCTGGAAGAATACCGTGTCAACCAGAGTCTGTCACTGGTACAGAGCAGTCAGTACTCTATGATCCAGATCGCAGACATGACAGGTTTCAGTAATGCAAGCCGATTTGCTCACGCATTCCGCAAGCAGTTCGGCTGCAATCCTGGTGAATACAATTCTCTTAAGCGGCAGAATGTCTGATAAATACTTCTATTTCTGCTGCATGGCTAATTATATTCGAAACCTGTCTGAAAGACGATTCTTGTATTGATTTACATGATACAGATATTGACTTTTTCAAATCTAATAAATCTATATTTCTTAATCCGCGCAATCAAACGCGATAAAATCATCCGCTTCGATACTTGCTCATAACCAAATAGCTTCGAAGTCTTCAGTTAAAATACCGCACATCAATCGTCAGGTTTTCCACTTAGCTTTTGATGTGCGGTATAAAAGTCAGTATATATTCCAGTCTTATCTGATAGATTTATTTTTTCTGAAAAACCAATTTCATATCAAACTCAAAGTTCTCCTGATCCAGGCGGTATTTCTTTGAGAGTTCCGGGCCGCAGCTGTTAGAGCCGATACCGTTCTGTGCATAGTCCAGGCATAATACTGTGCTGCCGCAGTTCTCAAGTTCATAGCTGTGTGCTTTGTTTGTGAGTTCTTCCTGTGTATAGACAGATGCATTGAATGAGAATGTCAGGTCACTGACTGCGTAGATGCTCTGATCTTTGTTGGAAAGTTTTACATAATCACAGTCTGTATGGCTTCCGTTTTCCTGTGGACGAAGATAGTCTTCATGCATTTCCTCAACTGCTGTCTGGAATACTCCATGGTATCCTGCCTGTCTTTTATCAACGTAACTCTCTGCAGGTCCGATTCCGGAATAGGTAACGTCTGTGAACTCTTTGTCCAGGAACAGGCGAAGCCCAAATCTTGGAAGCATTGGGAATTCCAGGTCTCTTTCTACCTGCATTTTTACTGACACTGCTCCGTCAGGAGTGATCTGCCAATCTGCTTTTACTTCAAGGATTTTCTGGACGGTAGGTGCCATCAGGCCAATCACACTGTGAATCAGGACTGTTCCCTCTGCCAATTCATAAGTCGTTTTGTATGCTCTTGCATAGCTCTGGTCGTAGTGTGCATTCATCCATTCCAGTTTAATCTTTCGGTCATTGTCTGTCGGTGCCCGCCAGATGTTTAATTCCATTGGCTGTGTGAAAAGCTGCTTATTTCCTGCATACATTTTCTCAAACAGGCCGGTCAGTTTATTGAATACATATACATAGCCCTGCTTCTTGCCAGTGATTTTCAGATATTTGTCTGTATCCTCGATTTCTGTAGTGCTTCTGTCTATAGATTCATTTTCTGTGGCGTTTCTGCCTGTTTCACTATCTCCGTCAGCACCGCCAGCATTTTCAGAATCATCATTACTCTGCATCTTACCTGCAAACAAGTTTGCAACAGTCTGATTTCTTCCATCTTTGTTTGTCAACAGGATTTCATCAAATCCCAGATCCTGGTCTTTTTCCTGAAGTGCTGTTTCATCTTTCAGATGGTAGTTGATTTTAAGGTAGCATTTTCCGGCATCTGGTGTCTGGGCTGGAATAATCACTTTTCCCTCTTCTCCGGCAGGTATACTCTCTTTCAGCTGTATTTCTCCTATCTGTACATTCTTTCCGTCGCAGCTTACTTCATAGGTCAGATACAGATAATCTTGTAAGTCTATGTAATTCATATAGTTGTGAAGTACAGTTTTTCCTGATCCCTGATCATAGGATACGACTCTTGCAGGACGATATACATTCTTGTACTCTTTCAGTCCGGTATGCGGTGTTCTGTCCGGGTATACCAGACCATCCATACAGAAGTTGCCGTCATGGATTTCTTCTCCATGATCACCGCCGTAGAAGTAGATTGGCTTTCCGTTTTCTGCATCTCCTTTGTAAATGGCGTGATCGCACCACTCCCATACAAATCCACCACAGAGAGAATCATATTTCTGAATATATTTAAAATAGTCCTCTAAATCTCCAGGACCATTTCCCATAGCGTGGCAGTATTCTACCAGTAACAGAGGTTTGTCCGGAGTTTTTTCCATATAGTCTTCGATTTCTTCAAATGCAGGATACATTCTGCCTACAATATCAATATTGGAATAATCATACTCTCTGTCTGTGCTCTTATAAAAGGCGCTCTCATAAGTAGTCAGACGAGTCGGGTCATAATCCTTTGTCCACTTCAGTGCTTCTTCAAAGGTGCATCCGTATCCGCATTCATTTCCCATTGACCAGATCACGATAGATGGACGGTTCTTCTCTCTGCATACGCAAAGTTTTGTACGATCCAGAGTGGCCGGAATGAAATCCGGATTGTTGGAAATTCGTTTGTTCCAGTGCTCCACTACATTGTCCCATTCTGAATTCTGCAGATACTGTGTCTGTGTTCCATGACTCTCATTGTCTGCTTCTGCAATCACAAAGAATCCATATTCATCACATAACTGATAGAAATACGGAGAGTTCGGATAATGGCTGCTGCGGACTGCATTAAAGTTATGCTGTTTCATCATTGTCAGGTCTTTATTTATCTTGTCAATGTTGATCACTGAACCTGTTACCGGGTCAGAGTCATGTCTGTTTACACCATTGAATTTAATCTTTGTGCCGTTTACATAGATTACACTTCCATTGCGGTGAATCTCACGGATACCGACGCGGTCAGTGATTACTTCCTGCTCTGATACAAATACGATTTCATACAGATATGGTTTTTCAGGTGTCCAAAGCTGCGGATCACTGAGGACAAATTCTGCTTTGTAATTATATCCGTCACTGCATTCTGCAGGAGTGAATTTCTCTGTGTCTACCAGATTTCCAGACATATCGCGAAGCAGGATCTCTGTGTCATCTGCGATGCATTTTTCTCCCATAAAGGATGCCTGGATTTCAATTTTGGCGCTGTTTTCCTGTGGTTCTGTTTTGATGAAATAATCATACAGAACGTATTCTGGTCTTTTCAGAATATATACGTCACGGAAGATTCCTGTCATTCTGAACTTGTCCTGGTCTTCCAGATAAGTTCCATCACACCATTTCAGAACCAACACTGCCAGTTTGTTTGTTCCCTCACGCATATAGGCAGTTACATCAAACTCGCTTGTCGCATGGGATACCTGGCTGTAACCCACAAAGAAGCCGTTCATCCACACATAGAAGCAGGAATCTACACCCTCGAAATTCAGAAATGCTTCCGGTGCATCTGCATCTTTATGATATTGGAATTCGTAAACATACGCTCCGCATGGGTTCTCCTGCGGTACATATGGCGGGTCCAGTGGAATTGGATAACGGACATTGGTATACTGATGACTGTCATAGCCGAAATTCTGCCAAATACCTGGTACCGGAATCCGGTCAAAATTGTCTGTGTCAGCTCCATCTTCATAGAATTTATTCTGCAGGTCGTAAATGCTCTTGTAGAATTTGAATTTCCATACGTCATTCAGAAGTTGCATTCTGTCTGATTTTTCTCTGTCATGGACCAGCGGTCCCATCTCTTTTGATGCCGGCATATAATATGCACGATATGGCATAGTGTTCTCATGTAACACGTTCAGGTTTTCGTAATATTTTGGTACAATCATGTGGCTTCCTCCCAATACTTTTTCTCATTATATTCTGCGTGAAATCCCTTATATTTTCACGCCCGGATCAAAGTTTTCCATTCACCCCGTGAATACTGTTATTATAGTATTTTGGAGCCGGAAAACATATAAACTCTATTCGACAAAACATGCACAAAATGATATAATTTTAAATATCAGATCCGAATTCTACAGGAGGTTTTCCTATGTACACAAACTCCGCATACTGGCATCAGTCCCGTGTTGATTTTAAAGATAAAAAGCATTCTCTATTTGTCGGAAGCTGCGGTACTTACCGTCTCTATACAGTAAAAAAACTTCCCACTCACCGTCCCCGCGGGCGTGTAGATTATCAGCTTTTATACATTGCTTCCGGAAAAGCTCACTTCTATTTTAATGGAAAAGAGCAGGTCGTATCTGCGGGAAACATGGTACTGTACCGTCCGAAAGAAGAACAGCGCTACTATTATTATGGAGCGGAGCATCCGGAAGTGTACTGGGTTCATTTCACAGGAAATAATGTAAAGAATATCCTGCGTAAATACGGGATTGCAGATGATGTGCATGTAATCTGCTCTGGTATTTCTATGGAATATAAACAACTGTATCAAAACATGATTCAGGAACTGCAGCTTAAGCAGGAAGACTATGAAGAATTACTGGTCAATTATCTGCGTCAGCTTTTTATTCTGATTCACCGCCAGCATCTTACCAAACCGAGAAAAAAGAATCCAATGATCATGGATGACATGGCTCAGGCTGTGGAATATTTTCGGACACATTATAATAAACCTGTAAGTATTGAGGATTATGCTGCTTCCCACAATATCAGCGTCAGCTGGTTTATCCAGAATTTCAAGCAATATACAAATACTACGCCGGCTCAATATGTCCAGCTTTTGCGAACCACCAATGCCAAATCTCTGCTGGAAACAACTAATTATAATATTTCAGAGATTTCCAATCTGGTAGGATATGAGAATCCTCTTTATTTCAGTCGTTTTTTCAAAAAACAGTTTGGAGTTTCTCCCTCACAGTTTCGTAAGCAGCTGTTGATCAATGAAGAAATTCATTCTAAATAGAATTTCATGTCTGTCATTTGGTTATGAACAGACAGTGAAACGAATATTTCTCCATTTGACTATATTAGTACTTCTAATGATCTTTTTAACCGAAAAGGTGACCGTCTGAAAATCCATTCAGCTGTCACCTTTTTTCATTTATTTATATAACATTTTGTTAGCTGCAATTGTCAAGCGGATAAAATCATCCGCTTCGCTACGTGGCTCTACACCAAATAACTGCTCCGCAGTTTATTTAGTTAAACTATTTTTATCTTTGCAACCGCAAGTCCATAAACTTTCAGTCGTTCTTCTCCGCTGCCGTAAACCCATTCTATCTCTCCCTCCGGCAATGGAAGCTCAACTGCATCTGTTCCGAAGTTCTGATAAATATAATATTTTGCATCGTCATTTTCTCTTACTGTAATTTCCAGTGTATCCGGGATTTCGCCTTTTATTCCACAGGAAATACCACTGTCAGCAACTACTTTTCCAATAAAATCATCATAGAAATCTCTTTCAGCGTCAGCAGCTACATACCATGCTTTTCCTTTTCCGTACTCATTGACTGTCAGGCAGGAATATCCTTTATAGAAGTCCTCTCCATAAGTCATCAGTGAACGTGCGCCGCGAAGTTCCACAAGATCACACAGATATTTACAGGTATAGGTTCTGTCCAGTCCAAGTTCATTATTCTGTACAGGAATCAGTCTGTTTTCTTCCCAGTCGTAAAGAGCATCAAGCTCTGTACTTCTGATCCCCAGTACATCCATCAGTCCGTGAGGAGTTCCCTCCAGATAACATCTGTCTGTATCATCCACGATTCCTGACCAGTAACTTGTGATCAGATAACCGCCATTTTCCACAAAAGCACGGACTTTCTCTGCAAATCCCTTTTTAAACATATATACCATAGGCAGTGCCAGTATCTTATATTTGTCCAGATCACAGGTCATATCTATCAGATCTACATTCAGACCCTGTCTGCGGAAACCTCTGTAAAATTTTCTCAGTGCTTCCATATAGTGAAGTCCCTTGTTTCTCGGTCCCTGACTATCTTCCATTGCCCACTGGCTGTCCCAGTCATAGATGATCGCTGCTTTACTGTTTACGACTGTTCCGGCCAGTTCTTTTATCTTTTTCAGGGCTTCTCCGGTTTCAGAAACCTCTTTAAATACTCTTGTATCTTTTCCGCCATAATGATCGATCACTGCTCCATGGAACTTCTCAGAAGCTCCACGGCTCTGACGGATCTGGAAATAAAGCGCCCCCTCACTTCCATGTGCGATTGCTTCCATAGACTGTGCAAAGAGAACTCCCGGCTTCTTCAGTTTACTTACACCCTGCCAGTTAGTAGCTGCCGGGCAGGATTCCATCTGGATAAATGGTTTTCCCTTCAGAGACCGCATCAGATCATGATACAATCCATTATCATCAGCTGTGTCGATCGCATCTTCTTTATGCCATGTAGGGTAAGTATCCCAGGAAACGACATCAATTTCTTTTGCAATCTTAAAATAGTCCAGCCCTTTATAATGATACATGAGATTTGCTGTTGTAGGAAGATTGCTTCCACCATCCCTCACTGCCTGAATTTCATGATGGAGGAAATCCGCAGTCTGATGGGTAACAAATCGTTTCCAGTCCAGATTTAATGCATGAAGCTGAGTTTCTCCGATCCTTGACGGACTCTCAATCTGATCAAAGCTGTTATAGTTGTGGCTCCAGAATGTAGTGCACCACTGATCATTCAGATTTTCGATCGTCTGGTATTTTTCTTTCAGCCATTTGCGGAATGCATCCTGGCAGAGCGGGCAATGGCACTCTCCGCCGTATTCATTAGAAATATGCCATAAAATTACGCCCGGATGTACGGCCACTTCTTCTGCCAGCTTTTTGTTTATGATATGTACTTTTTCTCTGTATACAGGAGATGTATAACAGTGATTATGTCTGAACCCGAAGAGATTTCTGTGTCGTGTTTCATCTACACGGAGAACCTCAGGATATTTATCTGCCATCCATTTCGGTCTCGCACCTGACGGAGTTGCCAGAATTGTGTAAATTCCTCTTTTATAAAGCTTATCAATAATCTCCTGCAGCCATCCAAAGTTAAAAACTCCCTCTTCCGGTTCCAGTGTTGCCCAGGAAAAAATCCCAAGGCTTACCACATTGCATCCTGATTCTGAAAGCATTTCTATATCTTTTTCAAGAATATCAGGTCTCTTTAACCACTGTTCCGGATTATAGTCGCCGCCATGAAGCAGCATGTCTGTTTTAAACTCCATAAAAACCTCCTTAACATAAATATACTTATATGGAAAAACGATGTCAGATCATGAACACCTCTTGGGATCTGACATCGTTTTTTCTATCCGGCAAATAAGCCTTTTTTTACATCCGATTTATATTTTTACCGGCTAATTTGTAGAAGCCTTCATTTGCAGTTCATAGCCTAATATAGATTTCGGCAGTCTCTTATTTTCTGTAAGATATACATACAAAATCCTGCTTGCCTCTTTTCCAAGCTCATCCACATCAAAGTGAACACAGCTGACAGGTGGATACCATTCATCCAGCAGATTACTGTTATGAAGAGAAGCCACTTTTATTCTTTCAGGAACCGGAATTCCCTTTTTGCGCAGAATTCTTAAGATCACCAAACAGATATTGTCATCCATACACAGAATACAGTTTACATCAGATGCCAGCACCTTCTCTATCGCCATTTCCGCTATATTCTCGAATTCTGTATCATAAAAAACATATCTGCGGTCAAGCAACATGTAACTTTCCATGTAGGCTTTCAATATTCCCTGAAATCTCTTTCTGTTAATGTAATGTTCCTGTTTCGCACACATAACTGCCATTTTGTCCAGACCTTTCTGAAGCAGTACATTCGTAATATCACAGCATGCAGCTTCATTATCTGTATCCACCTGAAGTACAGATGGATCATCATAAGGCCCGATTACTACAAATGGAACACCGGCCTGCTTCAGATAAACAATCTCGTCGTTGTTTTCCACCATACGTGTAAGGATCACGCCATCCATGACATGTTCTTCCACCGCATGTGTCAGATTGGAAATATCTGTTGGTGTCACCTTGATCAGATTTACCTGGTAGCCACGGATGGAAAAATAATCATATACACTCAGCAAAATGTTTAAAAAATATGGCATAGAAGCAAAGTTTTCTTCTCCGGGTAACACCACAGATATCATCTTCGTAACAATGTCTGTATAACGTTTTTCCCTTGTGTTAGGAATTAGCTGCTTTTCTGAAAGATAGCTGTTGATTTTCTCTCTTGTAGATTCTGAGATCCGCCCTTTGCCGGACAAAGCTCTCGAAACTGTCGAAACTGATACACCTACATCCTTGGCCACCTGGCTGATATTTACTTTATTATCCATGTATGTGCATCCTCTCGTCTGTCTTATTTTACTGATCCTGTAATACCTTCTACGAAGTTCTTCTGCAGTAAGAAGAATACGATCGCTGTCGGAATTGTCGTGATAAGAACTGACAGCATAACCATACCGTAGTCAGTCACATATCCTGATGTCAGGTTGGAGATCAGCATAGGCATTGTCTGAGTTGTATTATCAGACATGATTACCTTCGCCCATAAGTAGTTATTCCATGCATTCATAAATGTAACTACACCAGCTGCCGCAAAAATGGATTTCATGGATGGGATATACATGCGGAAGAAAATTCCAAATTCGCTAAGACCGTCAATACGTGCAGCTTCGATAATGTCTACCGGAAATGCTTTGGCATTAGTTCTGAACATCATGATCAGAAGCGGTGTTGCCAGAGACGGAAGCATAAAGCCTACTGCTGTATTTAAGAGTCCCAGACGGGAATACATTCTGAATAACGGTACCATCAGTGCAACAAACGGAATCATCATGGACATCAATACGATGGCATACATTTTCTCTTTTGCCTTGTCACGGTAAATCTCAAAAGCATAACCTGCCAGAGAGCTTACAATCAGGGAGAAAGCAGTTACAAGAATCGTATATTTACAGGAATTGAGGAAGTTTCCCCACAATGGCTGCTGACTGATCAGATTTCTGTAGTTCTCCATCAGGTAAGAACCGAAAGTAAGCTTACCTGCGATAACATCCACGCTCTTGTTTGTTGCTGCAATGATCATCCATAATAACGGGAATACAGAAATTACTGTACAGATTCCGAGGAAAATATACATAAGAGTCATTTTTACTTTATTATTCACGATCATCACCTACTTTCATCTGTACAAGTGCCAGGATTGCCACCATGATCAGGATAATAAATGACATTGCTGAAGTGTATCCGAAATTCGGTACGCCCTTGAATGACATATTATAAATATAATGAGACATGGTAATGGAAGCATTTCCAGGACCGCCGTGTGTCAGGTTCATAGATTCATCGAATAACTGCAGTGTACCATTTGTGGACATGATGGCAGTCATCAGGATTGTAGGTTTCAGTAAAGGTACTGTGATCTTAAAGAAAGTCTGGATTGCAGAAGCGCCGTCAATCTTGGCTGCTTCATAAACAGAATATTCAATATTCTGAAGTCCTGCCAGATAGAATACCATATTATATCCTGTCCATCTCCATACCAGCGCAATAATGATAACGATCTTTGCACTTAATGGGTTTGCCAGGAAATTATATGCGCTGTCAAGAATTCCAAGTTTTACAGCAATGGTGTTAATAAATCCGTCTGTTGCAAATAAAGAACGGAAAATGATCGCATATGCAACCAGAGAAGTTGCACATGGGAGGAAAATTGCTGTTCTGAAAAATCCTCTTGCTTTGATCTTCGGATTATTCAGGATAGATGCCAGAGCCAATGCCAGGATCAGCATGACCGGAACCTGAATGATCAGATAGAAAAAGCAGTTCTTCAGTGACTGGATAAATACATCATCTTTGAAACATCTTATGTAGTTTGTAAGTCCGGTAAATGTCATGTTTGTACCGGTTCCTGTTTTGAAAGAAGTGATCAGGGCACTGATCATCGGATAGATACTGAATCCGCAGATCAGTATGATCGCAGGAACCAGGAATAACCATCCGGTTGCATTCTGTTTCTGTCTCATACTGAGACCTTTCTTTTTATTCATAGATTTACACCAGCTTTCATTACGATATTCTTTCACACTTATATGATCAGAAAAATTGTTATGGGAAAGATGATATGGAAAGAGATGCTCATGCACTTTTTATACAGGAGCATCTCTCTGTCTGAATTACTGTCCCATATTAAATTCTACTGTATCCTGTGCTGTCTTCAGTTCAGAATCAATGTCTGATCCGCCGGATACATTTGCCACTGCTGTAGCAAGTGCCTGATTTGCCTCAGTGTAATATACGCCCAGATCTACAGTTGGTGTCTTGGAAGCAAAGTCGGAAATCTGTTTGTAAATTGCCTGTCCGCCGAAGAATTCCTGCGGCTCACTGTAAACTTCACTCTCACTTGCCGGGAGCCATGTAGCAAGTGCTCCGGAGCTTGGAAGAATGGTGTCATACAGTTCTACACTTCCCGCAAATGTTTTTGCAAGGAAATCTTCTGCAAGTTCTGTATTTTTGCAGTTTGTAGTGATCGCCCATGTGGAACCACCCTGATTTGAATAGTTGGTAGCAGTTTCCGCATCCGGAATTGCCGGCATATCTGTCAGTCCCCAGTTTCCGGACTGGTCTTCTGCTGTCTGGATAGATGCAAGGATCCAGCATCCATTGATAACGCCTGCTGTCTTTCCACTTGTAAAGGTTGCTACATATTCATCCCAGCTGTTTACAACTGCAAGGACATGAGCTTCGACCATTTCCTGATAAATCTCAATGCACTGTTTAATATGTTCGTTTCCGGCAATATCAGGAGTACCGTCGTCCTTCCATGTTCCAAATCCTGCTGACTGCATCATCTGATAGATCAAGTCTGAGCTTCCTGCCTGAACAGAAAGTAAGGAGTAACCTGTTTTTTCATAAACATCAGATCCGATTTCAATAAATTTGTTCCAGTCGATATCAGTCAGATCATCCAGTGTATAACCTGCCTGGTCAAGAATATCTGTTCTGTAACATGCAACCTCAGCACCATTATCAAATGGAACACCATAATTCTTTCCATCAATTGTTGATGCTGCCAGTTTACTTTCAGCAAACTGTGAAAAATCAATTCCTGAATCTGTAATATCCTGATACAGATCCGGATAAGTAGTTACATATTTCTGGAATGCGAAATCCTGCATCAGACAGATATCAGGAAGCTGAGAATAATTTCCTGAGCCAACAATTGTTCCCAGCTGAGTCTGCATGTCATCCCATGGAGTTTCTACAATATTAAGCTTGAAATCCGGATGATCTTTCTGATAGATCTTCTCTGCCTCTTTCATTGCGTAAATATTAAATGACTGGTCCCATGCCCATACAGTCAGAGTCTGGTCATCACCATCTGAAGATGTCTTCTCCGCACTGTCTGATTTCTCTGTATCAGAAGAACTGTCTGATTTTGATGATTTTGTATCCGTTCCTGCTCCACATCCAGCTAAAAGACTGCTGCCTACGATAGTCGCCATAAGAAGAGCAATCATTTTTGTTCGCTTTTTCACTCTCATTCCTCCTATATTTTGCGCATTATTTTTGGTTATTATGTACAATATTTTCTGTTAAACCGATTCAACTTATATAAATTATACCTAATTTCTTATTCAAAAAGTTATCGTTTTCGCTACAATAAATGAATATTTTATTCTCATGCGCAAATTTATTTTCAGTTTTTGCGCATGTCTTTTGCTTTTTCCCGGTTTTACTGCTTATCTATCCTTTATTCATAACTATAAAAGTACCAAACAGTTACCTTTCCCCTATGCTTTTATGTACATCTTTTATCCACTGCCCTGGCGTCTGATTTTTTACTTTTCTGAAATTTGTTATAAACGTAGACATATTATTGAATCCTACTTCTTGTGCTGCTTCACTGATATTAAATTTTTTATTTTTTAACAGTTTACAGGCTTCCTGTATCCGGACATAATTTACATAGTGAACGGGAGTCATATTGTATTTTTCGGAAAATAACCTTCTGAGATAGCTTTCACTGATAAATGTTGCTTCCGCAATATCAGATATTTTGATGTCTTCCGCAAAATGTTCCTCCACAAATGACAATGCAAGCTGCAGCTTTCCGGACTTATCATCATTTACATATTCCATTGTGTCCTGACGTTTCTCATTTACAAATTCATCCGAATTAATTTTCACGATTTCCATAAGTACTGTAAATAAAAGTCCTTTTACACAATTTCTGTACCCATAGTCCTGTATTCTGATCTGATCCATAAGGCAGTCAAGTTCACGCACAAGCAGCGGGACTTCTTCCTTCTGCCTTTTGATCGGACCGCTTTCAATCCTGTTCTGGAAACGCTGTGCATCTCTTTTTCTGAACTTTGCATTTAATAAAAATTCCATAGTATCAACATAAATGAATTCCCAGAAACTTTTCTCTCCCTCCGCATTAATAATATTATGAGGAAAATTTGCAGGAATAATGATCACTGAATTCTCTGTATAAAATCTTCTGTCATTATTAAATACTACCGTCCCTCTGCCCCTTCTGCAGATTCCAATCTCCAGTAAATTATGGAAATGATTCGGCAGAACGATTCTTCTCACCTCATCCAGACCATATGTTTTGATTCCTGCGCTTCCCAGCACTGCCAGCAGGTCCTCTCCGTCCGGGATCTGGCAATATTTGAATTTGGCTTCTCTTCTCCTGTTTGACATTTGCTCACCCTATATATTACTTTCTTATAACAATATTTTCCGGCATTGTTATAGTACAAAATGCCCATTTATCTCTATTTAATAATTCCCCTCTGCTTCTATCAAAACAGAGGGGAATTATCTTTTTAGTCTTTATATGATTTTTATTTATTATCCGTTTAATCTTCTTCCGGATATCAGCTCTTTGTTTGCTTTCTCTACGTTCATTCTTGACATGATAAATGTAATAATAATACAGATAACAAATGGTACCCAGAGATACATAATATGAAGCATGCTGATGCAGGAAGCTGGCTGTGTTGCCAGATTCTGATCAAATTTACTGAATGCCAGAAGCCATCCTGTGATAGCGGTTCCGAGTCCGCCTCCAAGTTTGATACCAAGAGATGTGCAGGAATACATCGTTCCATCTACACGTTTGCCTTTTGTAAGGTATGTATATTCAGAACAATTGGCAATTACTGCATTCATATCTCCCTGCCATGGTCCCATACCAAAAGCTGCAACTGCTGTAAACGCCAGCATAAGCGGAACACTGTGCATATATGCGGCAACGATTACAAGTCCTCTTCCAATAGTTCCGATCGCATAGCCGGTAACATTTAACTTATATAATCCCTGCCATTTTGCCACCAGTGATGGTGTGATCAGAAGAGCAATGATCAGTGGAATGTTGATCGCCCATGAGAATACAGGGAATAAGTTTTCATTTAACAGAACATACATCATATAGTAAATACCCATATTCAGCATAGCTGAGTAAATCTGCTGAAGAATATAAGTAACACAGATCATAATGTAATATTTATTTGCAAACAGCAGTTTTGCTGCTTCAACAAGAGAGTATTTCTCATCTGCGGAATTATCCACACCGTCATTTAATTCTTCTTCCGGAAGTTCTTTAACAGATAATGCGGAAATTGTATTAACGACCAGACCGATGATCGCGTAAATGATGGCTACAGTTCTCCATCCTGCTGCTCCGCCACCCATGATCTCTACAAATTTAATTGTAACAGACTGGATCAGAAGACTGGTAGAGAATGCAAAGATGAAACGGTAAGATCCCATTTCCACACGTTCTTTGCTGTTCTTTGTGATCAGTGCTGTCAGCGCTGAATATGCGATGTTGTTTGCTGTATAGAAAACTGCGTTCAGTAAGGAATATGCAATAAAGAACCATGCATACTGTGCTGTTTTTCCAAGACTTTCCGGGATTGCAAAGATACCGATCAGGGTTACGGCGCATCCGATATAGCCATAAAGCATCCATGGTTTTGCCTTTCCCATTCTTGTGTGCGTCTTATCAATCATGGAACCAAAGAAAATATCTGTTACACCATCAAATAACTTTGACAATGCGATCAGGGTTCCGACGATACCTGCATTCAATCCAACCGTATTGGTCAAATACAGCATTACAAAGGAGGATAAGAATGCATAAACAACATTACCTGCCACATCACCCGAGCCATATCCGACTTTGTTATACCATTTTAAGTACTTTTTTTCTTCCATTTTCTACTTCCTCTCATAGTTTATACCGATTTCTCCGTTCAGGCGGTTTTCGCCTTTGTTCGGTGATTATTATAAAATAAAAGAAATCGAAACTATATAAACCGAATGAGACAAAATATGCACAAAATTAAAGAGTTTTTAACTTTCTCTTTACGCAATATTTGCGCAATAATAAATATAGACAGTTTTATACTGTGATTTTTGTGCATATTGCATATATTTCTCTGATATGAGGTAATCGGATATTTTATCCCCTGTGATTTACCTTTATATTTCACATATTACTATCCTGAGGCTGAACTCTATATTGTTCCCTGTAAAGATTCCTGTACTCTCTCGGAGTTACTTTATATCTTTCACGGAAAACCCTGTTAAAGGTTCTCTGGCTTTCAAATCCTGCATCCAGACAAATATCTGTAATGCTTTTATCCGTACATTCCAGGTGTACACAGACATAGTTTAATTTTTGCTCATTCAAATACTGCTTAAAATTACGATGAAAAGTTCCCGAAAATACTCTGGACAGTGCGTATTTGCTGATTCCCAGATTTCTGGCCATTGTTTCCAGAGAAATATCTTCCTTATAATGCTTGGCAATGTAGGATACCGTCTGATAAATGATGTCATTGCTCTCCACATTCTCTTTCTCTGTTAAACTAAAACAGGGAATACTTCTGGCCAGTAAAATCTGTACATACGCCTGCTCAACGACTGCATCTCTCTTTTTCTGTTTCTTGTTTTCCCTCAGACAGTGAATCGCATTTACAATGTCCGGTGATACTTCTTTCTTCTTTATCACCGGATTCACCGGACAAAAATTCTGCATTGTAGCAGCAAACTGTTCTCCAAGAGATGGCTGTGCCCAAAGATAACATGCCTTATTCACTCCATCTGAAAAGACCTGGTAATGATGAATCACATCCGGAAATATAACTGCAAAATCCCCTGTCTCCATATGAAATAATTCCTGCCCCATTCCCAGTTCCAGCGTACCTTCTGTCACATAAATAAACTCAATTGAATTGTGCAGATGAGGAGAAGCATGTCCAGATGCCATTAACCTCAAATGCAGATTTTCCTTTTTTTCTTCATATACCGGAAACATACTATTTAATCTCCTGCAAGTTTTGTCTACTTTTTCCTTTCATTTGGCAGGTAATCTTCTCTTTCCTATACTATAATGTGCCTGTAAGATAAAGAAAAGGAGGAAAACCAAATGAAAAAATTTGTATCCTACATTCATTACGTTATGAACTTTTACGCTAACTACTTTAAAATCTGCCGTTATATGTAAAAGACATTTCTGCCATCACAGAAATGTCCATTACGGAAACCTGATTTCAGTGGTTTCCCTTATTATACTTTTGACTTGTTTTGGTTGTACATGAACAGGATTTTTGAAAATATAAACAAAATTATAGCAAAACCAGAAAATATTCTATATTCTAATCATTCTATGGAATTGCTATAAACAACTAACTGATAAAGTGTACGCCACATTGTCCCATTATAAGGCAATGTGGCGATATTTTTTATCTCATGCCATAAGGAGATGTCATTTCTTATTTATTCGTTTTATTCGCACTCTCCAACACCACCAGGAAATGTACCTGATGATGGTCCATTCTGTACTCTTTGTACGACACTGCCATCTCGTGCATCAATTGTGAGAAGTGGTACACCGATGCGATCCATAGTAACGCTGTCTATAACCATTTCATCACCGCCATCTGCATAGGCCGGTTCCTGGGAATTCCAGGTTCCATAGAAATCCCATACCGGAATCAGACTTCCCTCTGTACTGCTGTTACCCTCCCGCACACGCATATATCCCAGTTGAACTTTAGTTATTGTCATCTCAACACTCTGTGCATCAACAGATGGATAACGACAGAAACTTATGCCATCTACTGCCGGCAGATGGTATTCCTGTTCTGTCATAATCTGCATGGTAATCGTATTTTCAAAAATATCTTTGACTTCATCAAATGGCAGAAGAAACAATGCTTCATCTGAAGCATCTGATACCTCAATTGGATCACTGTGTTGGAAACTCTGAAGTGTTCCGCTGCAGAAAATCATTGTCAGCGATTCATTATCCCACACATCGCACTGCGCTTCATGAAAATTATCGTCTTCATCTATCCAGGGACGGGATAATTCATCATATGGCAGATAAGAATTCCGTATATAATTAACAGGTACACCATCGACCATTCTTTCAAAGAAAAAAGAGGTCTTTTCCAAAGTGCAGTTTTCTTCTGTGAGTTCTTTTGATGCACTGTCAAACAGGTGCCATTCTCCAGAAACAATATCCTTTACATAATTTTCTGCGCCGTCATCAGTCATATTCTGATTTCCTGCTTTTATATAATTCTGAAATCGTTCTGCTCTTTGTTTTTTCTCATCCTGAGACATATTTTCTTCGTTCACATCATCAAACGCAGCATATTTTTCCCAAAAACTAAATGCTTCTAAATCGGGGAATGTACCTGTATACTGGTACGTCAGTCCATCCACCTCATATGTTTCTGCCAATCCATCATAGTCTTGTTTCAACAATTGCCCTTTGGCAAAAGTATCCAGTACTTTCTGTGGCTCTTCTTCAGAAATTGTCGCTTTTTTTACATTTTTCAGACATATGGCATCCACATCCGGCACTTCCACCGGTGCATCGGCTGTCAAGGTAAATTTCATAGGATTTTCCTGATCTGTTCGCTCTGAGGATCTTAAATCCGACTGAATGGTTGTCTGATAGGTTTCCGGAGCCTGAACCTGTTCAGCGACTGTTTTCTGAACTGTTTCTTTCTCTTTGTTTTCCTCTGTCTTTACAACAGTCTTATCCTTTTCTTCTACAACGGCAGAATGAACGACCTTGTCACATCCTGATATTGTTAAAAGATTCATACATAAAAGAGCTCCCACAAATATTTTTATTTTCTTCATTTCTTTCTCCTCCTTTCGCATATGTAGCTGAGCAGATAAAATATTTTCTTTGCTGCTTAATTTGGTCAGTCAGATAAAATTATCCGCATTCTTTACATTCCTGATTCAGTCAAGCGGATAAAATCATCTGCTTCGCAGTTTAGTTAAAAAAGGTACCCTCTTCTTATAAGAAAAGAGTACCATACTGTACTTCTAATGTATTCATCAAGATGTAAACAAGTTGTAAATTTCATCTGTTTAATATTGTCCATGTAATAACGAGTGAATACGTCTGGATCGGTCAGTTATTCATAATTGAAGCAGAATATTTGTTTGATCAGGTTAAATCCTTATCTTTTTTTATCAAATATTACTCTTACTTTCGTTCCTGTTCCAAGCTGGCTTGTGATGTCCAGTCTGCCTCCATGAACTTCTGCGATTTTTACACATAACGCAAGTCCAAGTCCTGCTCCGCCCTCCTGGCGGCTTCTGGATTTGTCTACCATGTAAAAAGCTTCCGTAATTTTTCCCAGTTCTTCCTGTGGGATTCCCCGACCGTTGTCTGCAACTTCCAGAATTTTCCTACCCGATTCTTTATATGCTTTTACGGTAATACGACCTCCTGCTTCTGTAGCACGGAGAGCGTTATCTATCAGATTTACAAGAAGACTTTCCATTAATTCATCATCCATTTTCAGGAAAAAATCTTCGTACTCTGTCTGTAATTGTATCTGTCTCTGCGCTGCTGGTTCTGCCTCCAGCTGAACTACATGTTCTAGCAGTTCTCCTATCGTGTGTAACTCCATTTTTATTGAATCATTCTGATGGAGTCCCAGCATCTGGAGCATTTTTCCGGAAAGTTTTTCAAGTCTTTTTCCCTCGCGGCTTATATGTTCCAGGGCGCGGTCTTTTTGTTCATCGTTTAATTTTACATGACGCAGGGTGTCTGAATATCCGATAATAGAAGTAAGTGGTGTTTTCATTTCGTGGGCAAGTGCTCCCATAAGCATTTCCTGTTTTCCGGCTACTTCCTGCAGTTTTTCCATTTGCTGTACGGTCCGCTTCATCATTAGATAGATAAACAGACCAGCAATGCAAAATACTGCCAGATAGATTCCCAGGAACCAGGCTGCCGTCTGTCTCAGTTCCGTAAACATAGAAGTAACATCACGGACTGAAAGTATTTCGTAACCCTCTGGATTTGTAAGCAGCGTATGCTGTAAAAGTAAGTATTTGTGATTCAGTTTCTGGATTTTGTACTCATAGGAATCCGTTTTGTTGTTTAAACCGAGATTATCCATGCTGACAATCTCATAATCTGTGCGGTTTACTACGGCTTCTTTACTTTCGGAATTAATGAAGAGCATTTTCTCACCGCAGCATCTCAGAAACTGGAATTCCAGATAAGATTTTTTTCCTGTTTCTGACATCTGCTCATATTTACTGTTGTCCCAGAATTGTTCCAGGAGATTTTTTCCATTTGCAAGCTGTCGTCCATAGGTTTCAGCAGCATTATTCAGGCTTCTTTTTCCTGTGACATACAGGCTCAGGACACCGACCGGTATCAGAGAGCACAAAAGTGTTATCAGCATAAGTGCTACTGTCCGTTTCCACAACTTCATAGCGGTTAGTCCTCCAGTCGATAGCCAAGTTTTGGGATTGTTTTTATTTCATCGTACAACTCCAGTTTCTTGCGGAGCTGGCCGATATGCACGTCTACAGTTCTGCTCTCTCCCAGATATTCTTCGCCCCAGACACGTTTTAATAGTTCTTCTCTTCCAAGTGCGATGTTTTTGTTCTGTAAGAGCAGGATAAAGAGATCGTATTCCAGTGGTTTCAGGTTTACGGGAATCCCATCTTTCAGAATCTGATGGCTCTGGAGATCTGCCTGAATATTTTTGATTGTGAGAATTCTCTTTGCACGGCCGGTTCTTTCAAGGATTTTTTCAATCCGTACAAGAAGTTCCAACATTTCGAAAGGCTTTACCATATAATCTTCTGCACCGAGTTTCAGGCCTTTTACTTTGGATGCTACGTCATCTTTTGCAGTAAGGTAGATCACCGGGAGATTCTTTGCGCGGAAATCTTCCATCAGAGCAAAGCCATCTTTGCCGGGAAGCATAATATCGACAACTGCAAGGTCTGCATCTTCATTCCATAGCAATAGGCGCTGGGCTTCTATTCCGTCGTAGGCGGCTACTGTTTCGTATCCAGCTATGGTTAGGTTCATACATAATAATTCGGAAATTGCTCTGTCATCTTCGATTACCAGGATTTTGTTTTTCATTTTGGGATCACCTCGATTAGTTTATGGAAATAGTATAACGTTTCGAAGATGTAACGTCTACAAAGATATATATTTTACTTCATTAGTCATACTATTCTATCCACTCATATACCAGATAATCAACCCCTGCATCTATCATAACAGGAGCATCTGAATGCAACTTAGTTATAATCGAACAGTATCCTACATTATGGTACAAATATTCCAGACGTTTGCGGGGTAATTTTGTAATTTTCCTGGTATTCTGGCGTATATAGCATTCTTTATTTAAGATTCGTTTTAAAGTTTTACTACACTTATATACAGAAAAGTCTTCTGGATTACTTAGATGATATTTCAAAATCAAATTCCTGATGTTTGGGCTAAGTTTTCTGACAGAATCATAATAGGATGTATCATTGTCAAAGGTAAATATTAGCCATTTGTGCTCTATACGGATTTTTTTAATTATACAATCATGTGGTACCGGGATTGTCGGCAGAACATCTTTGTTTAAATAATATGTCTTCTTCATTTTCATCTTATCTGTACTGTAAACTTGTCTCCTATTAGTATTGCGTCATCTGTGGGGCTTTCTCCCTCATTATATACATAGCCTGCAGATTCTTCGTAGACATCATCTGAGGAATCTTTATCTGTTTTTTCTTCGAATACCTGGTGGGCTGTATCGTTTTTTACTTCATATAATTGTAATGTGATTAATTTTGCTTCCGGAGAGATTTCTTTGTAGACGGTGAATTCAGGGTCTATGGTTTGTTGGAATGCAGTTTCTTCGCCATTTCTTCCTGTCTCCTGATAGCAGATTTTGTTTTCCTGATCGTCTGTTCCAATCAGATAATAGTCACTGTCAATATACACTGTTCCATCATATGTTCCGTAAATTGTACTTTCGAATGGATTCCATCTGAATTCTGTAAGGTTGAGAATGTTGGAATCGAATTTAATGTTCTGATCCAGATTTATATCTACGGTGTTTTTCTCCAGCTCTTCTTTTGATGTTGTGAGTTTAAATGTATAAGGTTGTGTATTGGCCTGTATTTTCTGGATGTTTTCCCATGTTTCGGCATCAGACATTGCGATCGACCATACTTTGAACTCTATGTTTACAGTTCCCTCTGTGTTGATTTCTTCTCCAATTGTAAAGTCTTCTACTGTTATTGGATTTTCTGACAAAGCATTGTTATTGACTGTTCTTTGCCCCAGACCCTGATGGATTTCCTGACCATTAATTCGTACTTCTGTAAATAAGATTTTGTCCTCTATTGTATTCTGTGTATCTGAGTCTGTGTCCTGAGAGGTCAGGTCTTTTTTCGTTTGTTCTTTTCCGGTGTGATTCTTGTCGTTTAAGTCTTCACTGTCGGAATATGCAATCCATAGATTTTTGCTGTCCATTACAATCTCATTCAATGTTATGGTGATTCCATCTCTTGAGATGCTTTTTCCTACAACATTTGTATAAGAATCGGTGTCACCGTTCTCAATTCCCAGTGCCTGTCCGATCCAGGAGGTCACTCTCTGTAATGCTGCTTTTACATCTTCCTGATACTTCAGTGTACATCCTGCAGTGATAAGCAGTATGATTCCGGCTGCTGCTATTTTCCACTTTCTCTGCATCCGTGAAAAGCGGTGCTGTTTTTTCCATGGTTTAGAAACTTCATATATGTATTTATCATCCAGATCACCGATCAGTTCTAATGTTTTAAATCCTTTTTCCATATAAATGCTTCACCCTTTCCCATAGTTTTTTTCTGCTTCGATAGAGGCTGGATTTGATTCTGC
Organism: Blautia sp. HCP3S3_C12; assembly: GCF_052064155.1. Taxonomy (NCBI): domain Bacteria; kingdom Bacillati; phylum Bacillota; class Clostridia; order Lachnospirales; family Lachnospiraceae; genus Blautia; species Blautia sp. HCP3S3_C12. The sequence continues at coordinate 81,309 of NZ_JBQHWC010000003.1, forward strand.
TTTCTGAAATTCCATGACGGGCTGAAATTTCGCTGATGCTGTCCATATACCAGTAGCGTCGTATAAAAATGTCACAGTCACCTTTTTTCAGGGATTCCAGAAATTTTTCAAGAATTTCCAGAATCTCTTTTCTCTGAATTTCATCATTCAAAGAATATGCTGTTACATCCTCTATCTCTTCCAGTTCTTTGCATAATTCTAATATGTGCTCTGTTGACCGTTTTGCAGCTTTTTTCCTGCGAAAACAGTCAATTGCCAGGTTTCGGGTTATTTTTCCAAGAAAAACAGATAGAATTGCCGGTTTTCTGGGTGGTATGGAGTTCCATGTGGCTAGCCATGTATCATTGACGCATTCATCGGAGTCTTCCTTATCATACAGAACATTCCAGGCAATACTGAAGCAGTACCTGCTATACTTTTCTTCGGTCGCCTGTATGGCTTTTTCCGATCTGTCAAAATACAGATTGATAATTACTGTATCTTCCACTTTTTTCACCTCACGTTTCTTTTATTTTGTCTTCATAAGATAAGACGGATTTTGAATGGTAAAGTTGCAGTTTTAATAAAAATAATTTTCTTTTTTCAGAGTAAACAATATACTGTCGAAAAGTCAACATGTCTTTTCGCTATCTTTTCACAATTTCTGACTGGAGAAATGAAGTATATTCTGATAAAATGAGCATATAAAGGAGGACAAGCTGATTCCTTACAAATGATAAAAACCAAAAGAACAGCCGAAGACATTTTCAAGGCACGAATGAGGACTATACTTAACAAATAAGGGAGTACCTAACCGATTTATCTGAAAGACAAGAATGCAGATGAAGTATTCCGGAAATTATACCGTCAGTCAATTACTCCAAATAGTTAACGGATAAAGATACCGCCATATTGACTTATCACAATCAATATGGCGGTATTTTTCTTAATACATTTTTTTACATTTTCTATCTGTTCATTTCATTGTGCTGCACAATCTTTCTCATATTTCCAACCAGAAGCAATATCAGTACAATGGTTATAATTTTAAACGGAATATTCATATAACTCTTACACAAATCCCAATATATGGCAACGCACATAACAACAACAGTGCCTCCTGTCAATATACACATGGACATTTTTGAGACATACAGAGCTTTTCTTGCTTTAGTTTTATCGAATTTGAAACCTATTTTCAGATGCCGTGGATAGATATTTTTATATCTGTATGTACTCAGTACAATCCCCATCAGTCCATAGGAAACTATAATGCAGCTTCCTCCTGCTGATAAAAAGGGAAGAAATGTTACTGATTGTGGAAATATACCCAGATTTTCCAGGATATTTATGAAAAAGTTTATAAGGAATACAATTCCACATCCACATCCCATCATCATGACAAGCTGATTCTTCTGTCTCATGGCAGTGTTAAAAACTGCAAAAATCAAAACTGCCAGAACACAGCATAAAAGTATGGCTGCAATTGTTCCATATACAGATGACAGATAGGTCAGAATATAATCCGCATTAAAGGCCGGCAGATTTCCCATTACATCTGATCCACTTTTCCCTATCCATTTATTCTGCTGCCAGAATGAATGCAGCATTCCGGTGAAATAATCCTTTTCTCCACCACCTGAAAAAATAGCCTGTACACGTGCGATCTGATATTTTGTCAAGCTGCTTCTCAGATACCTGATCAGAAAAGCTGCCACAGGCATAGCCAGAAAACCAGCCCAGATTCCGCACATGGCTCTCTTTTTTCTCACAGTAAACCAGTTCTTTCGAATTGCGATTGTCAGCATAACCAGCATAGATACCAGCATCACACAAGCTGTCATAAACGCAGGCATGGCACAGACCAATATAACCGGTGCAATCATCCATATGATTGCTCTCATCAAGCCCTTATATCCCCATCCATGATATTTATACAAAATTGCTCCATATATGGGAACATAAAACAGCATCAGAGTCTGCATGGATATTCCTCTTCCTCCTGGCAGCACAATAAAATATCTTGCCCCATTTATCTGACAGCCTCCCAACAAGGTAATCAGGCAGACAAATAGTAAAATGACGGCAATTATTTTCGAAAATCTTGCCAGTACAGTGTAATCCAGAAGATATAAAATCATCATAACTGCAAGTCCGATCAAAACATGGAACACATATCTGTCCGAACCGGCCGCAGCGTTCTCAGTGATTTTTCCGACAATCCCTGCATGTATCAAAACGCCTGCAATGCTGATAAGAACGATTATCCCCAGAAGTTTCCATGCAACCTGAGGCCTGTGGACACTGTCAAGAGAGATTCCTGTTTCCACAGGATCTCCCATATCCCGGACAGCTTCCCTCTCTGCCTGTTCACGATCCATGCCTGCCTGCATATTTGCCTCGATCTGATCTTCTATATGATCCTGAAATTCCTGTTTTACATAAGGCCGCGCTTTCTTACAGCGAATCTGTTCCAGTAATGTTTTCAGATATTCGTCCATAGATCACACCTCCATTACAAGCACGTTGGTCACTGCTGCAGAATACTCTTTCCATTCTTCTACTTTCTTTTCCAGAAATCCCCTTCCCTGTCTGGTCAGGCTGTAATACTTTCTGGTCTTTCCGGCTGCCTCCTGTTCGTATACTGTCAGAAATCCCTTATCCTCCAGACTGTGCAGTAACGGATACAGAGTTCCTGCTTTCAGTTCAAACACGTTCTGAGATTTCTGTCGCAGGGTATCGATCATCTCATATCCATACATATCCTTTTCTGACAGCAATTTCAGTATAAGCATTGTCATACTCCCGGAAACCAGTGATTTTTCAATGGCCATAGTATTCACCTCCTATTGTATAGATTGTCTATATATCGGTTATCTATATAATAAAGGAACCTGTATACTATGTCAACTGTTTCCGGAATAATTTTGACAACTTCACTGCTACGGCAACCGAGTTCTGGTATCTACATACTTTTTCGGACAGAAAAACCACCACATTGTCATATAGTAACACAATGCGGTGGTATAAATCTCTCAAAACAGATCCAGCATACTGTCCAGATAGATTTTTTCTCTGACATGTATCTGGTATTCCGGTCTGGTCATGTAATAGAGCAGAAATTCCAGTATCAGAGCACTTCCGAGTCCTCTTCCTTCTATTTTAAAATTTGAAAATCCCATTGGCAGATAGATATCCCGGATATCATTGATTCCAATGAACCCCGGATTCTCCATAGCTTTTGAAAAAAGATAGCCTCTCGACCCGTCCGGTGCCTTGCAGTAATGCTCCGGGCAGTTTTCACCCAGATTCTTGCGGCTGACCGTTTCATAGCAGGCTTTTCTGTCCCTGCAGCCAAACCAACAGCATTCATTGCAGAGAAATTCTACTTTGTCCTTCTCAGCCTGAGACAATGTATTTAACTTATCAAAAGCCTTGTTTAGCCGGAAATCCGGCACAACATAACGAAAATCTTTTCTCCGGATCTCTTCCTCAAGCTGTGTAAAATCTGTCAGAACCTTGGTAGTGGAGGAAACAAAATAGAGTCCCGGATACTGCTCCTTAAGATATTCCAAAAGCAATTCTGAATAAATGATCACGCCGTTTTGCGGTTCTCTGTTTCTCTCAAACAACCGGCACAGTGCATTGCATTTTCTGTCTGAAAGGTGTTCCTGGCGAAGCAGGGAATTGCTGAAAGTCAGTCGGGCAGAAATCCCATATTCCTGCATCAGTTCAAGAACCTCCTCCGGATCATTCTCTCCGAAGCCTGCCCTGCCTCCACCCCAGACACAGTCTGCCGGAGCACCATATACGGAACCTATTTCGCACCAGTCATAAAAATATTCCCTGTGTTCCCGATATAATGGCAAAAACATCCGATACAGTTCATAAAACTCAAACAGCCCGGGCAGGTGAAAATATGCTTTCTCCCTCATTAATTTTCCAGCACATCCTCTATAGTTTCCGAAGCATCTTCAAGGGCATCCAGGGCTTCGATCAGTTCATCTGCTTTTCCTGTGTGTGTCTCCTCTTCTTCATACTCATCGATCAGTGCTGTCAGCTGATCTTTTATCTCTTCCAGACCTTCATAGATTTCCTTTAATTTTTCTTCCCTTTCCATTACGGATGAAAGCTTTACAACTTTAGACATTGCGATACCTCCCATATGCATTTTCTTTAGGAAAAATTATAACACTGCCCTCTTTTTATGTCTATATAATCTGAAGGCACTTGTGATACCCGTTTTCTCTGTGCTATTCTATAGATATGATCATTGCGTTACGCAAAATATAAAGTGGAGGATTTTTATGTTAGTTTGTGATTATATCGTAGAATCTATTGACGGTGACTATGCACATCTTCGCAGAACAGATCTGCCTGAAGAAGAACTGAAGCTCGTAGCACGGGCACTTCTGCCCTTTGAGATTACGGAAGGATGCAGATTACATTATGAAATGATGCAGTATAGTATCATTGACTGATTTGACAGTCTCCGACTCACAGCTGTTACAAAAATTTACCAGAAAAGGCAGGTAAATGACTTTTTTAACCTTTACCTGCCTGTAACTTCACGTTCTCTCTGTAATATTATTTTTTCATCAGATACCCATATTTACGCATCTGCCTTCTTAACAGCTGCTCCACACGTCTTATTACTTCCCTGGGATAATTTTCCGAATTTTTCTGTAAGTATATCTGAATATCTTTGAACGTAAATTGGAAACCAATCTGAATGCCATACAGTTCTTCTGCTGCATCCAACTGTATATCAAAATCCGAGCTAAATGGCTTCGCCTCAATTTTTTCCAGACAATATTCCAATGACTGATCAATAGGATAATCCTGATTTATGTCGGCAAACATACAAAGTCCCTGATCAAAAAAAGGACTCAGTTCATATTTCTGTGTTTTTTCATTATAAATGACCGCAATATTGTTAGTATGTCTGTCCTCATTCATGAAAAATGCATCTATTTCCAGCATTGCAGTCAGATATGCTCCAAAATTATCTATTTTTGTAATTTCTTCCACCTGAGTTACCAGGTACTGAATGCGTTCCGAAACATCTGCAAAATATGAGAGCTTTACTGCCAGACTTTCACCTGTATATCGACGATACAATTTTTCCAGCGGAATCAGAATCTGATCTGCTTTCAGAAAATCCAAACTGGAACAGCCCTGAAATATTTTCCCATTATACTCAATTACAGCTGATTCATACTCAACAAAAGGAAAAGGACAAGTACTCTTCTGCAAAAGGTCAGATACAAGAACTTCAGATAAACCTTCATATCCCATATAATCAGCCTTATACCACCTGTCATCAATTTTCCATTTAAGCTGATCTCCCTTGGAAGTATGACCGCTCTTATGCAAGGGAGAATATGCATCAAAATTGCGAATTTCCATTTTTGATCAGCCCTCCTTTTTCAGAATCATAATCCATTGATGATCATCTGACATGCGCCCCTGTGTTTTTTCAATAATTAATAACGGATCATAAAATGGAAGCCCCATCTCTCTCAGAATATCTTTCCTGTGATCGCGTGTTCTGGGAAAACAGCGTTCTTCCAGAAAATATTCAAAATCAGCCCAATCCGGATCAGTTACAACTCCAAATGCCCGGAAAATAATCTGATCTGTGTAGTTTTTAATCTTGATTTTTTCATGCCTGAAATCAATATCTATCGTTGTACACAGATCATCATGATTCATAAAATTCATGCGCATTTTCACATCCGGATCATCAGAAAAATTATAGGCTCGCTTTATCTGACTGTAAATCGTCTGGCGGGAAACATGGTACTGTCTGGCAATATCTGTAATTTTTTCTCCTCGGTTCTGCAATGCCAAAATATGTGCCAGCTGTTCTTCTGTAAACGAATTTTTTCTTCCGGTATTTTTCTTCTTTTCAGAAATACTGCTGTTATTCATATCAGCATTCAAACCTCTGTAATTGTCGGCATCTCTGGATATCTGCTTCAGTTCATGAATATCTGTTGTTCCAAAAATCTGCTGTATCTGGTCTTTAAAATTCATATTAATATCACCACCTTCAAAGAGACATTATGGAAAACACTTTCACACAGAACAGTTTGTGTAATCGAGTATAGCATGGAGCAAAAAGAAGTGTCAAGAAATAGTTTCTTGACACTTCTCTGCACGCATCTACTCAATATGATTATATGCTTTTTCTTATTTCCGCTTCAAAAATCCTTTAGTTTTCCCCATAACATCCTGGAGAATTTTCAGATTTTCCAGTGTATCTGTTGTTTCCAGTGAATGGTTTGCATTTTCATAAGTATACATTGGCACCTGCTGTTTTTGTGAAAGAGCCTGTACTTCAGAAACAATACTCCATGGATCTGAAGTTCCGATAAAGGCAATGGCATCTCTATGAACAAGATTATATGTGTATTTCAACGGTGTGTATAGTATCTGCCGGCATCTGATGCTGTGTTTCTCTGCATATGCGGATGCTATGATCGTGCCTACGCTTTTTGCGACAAATAATATTTCATCATATTTGTCAAAGTCAATGGCAGAAAGACTTTTCTCTGCCTGTTCATAAAGGCTTTCGAATGCCTGCTGCATTTTTTCTTCATTTCCCCGGATATTTCCGCCATCATAAGTATAGCTTAATGCAATTGTTTCTTCATAGCCACATTCCTGCGCCAGCTTTCGTGAATAATATAAAAGCGGCTTGTCACAATGATACCCGATACCAGGGAAAAATACTGCTGACTTCATGTTCTGCTCTCCATTTAATAACTGCTCTATCATTTTTCATCAGATTGCCAGAAGATTCTTAATTGCTTCCATATAGACTAGAACTGCCTCTTCCATGCCGGATACGAGGATAAATTCATCTGCACTGTGGATACGATAATCGATTCCCGGCTTCTCAGGTCCAAATGCAATGATATTCTTAAGAGACTTTGCATAAGTGCCGCCACCGATCACCATCGGCTTGTTCTCTGTATCGCCTGTTACATCTGTGTAAGCTTTGTATAAAGCATTTACCAGTGGTGATTCTCTTGGGAAAAATAAGGCATCACCAATTCCCAGAATCTCTATACGTCCATTCTCATCCTCAAGTCTGCCCTCACACATCCTGCGGACTTCATCTGATTTCAGTGTTACAGGTACTCTGATATCAATTGTACAGGAGATCACATCATTCTCTGTTTTGATCATACCATTGCAAAGAGTAAGTTCACCATACTCATCTGCAAATTTCAGTCCAATGCCTTCACCATCGCAGGATGTACCGATATGTGTATTATAGAATTCCACAAAATCGTCCTTAAATCCTGCTTTCGCGAGACATTCAAAAGTAGCACCTATTGCATTGACACCAAGAGTCGGAGTGCTGGCATGTGCCGGAACTCCCTTTGCATAGATACTGATCTGTCCCTTTTCCTCTGTTACCTTATATTCCTGAAGCTTTGTCTCTGCAAGTACAGCTTCCAGTCTCTCCTTCAGTCCTTCTTCGGCAGGAACAACTATTGTGGAGGAATCACATACTGCGTTAAAAACAAAACCACCATCTGCAGAGATGATTTTCGTGTTCTTGGAATAAGCCATCATCTGCAGAAGTCCCTTTTCGCCATGAATACACGGAAAACTGGCATCCGGGGTAAAGCCACAGGATAATTCTTCTGCCACTTCATTATAATGTTCCATACATTTGGAACCTGTTTCCTCGTTACATCCCATAATGAGACGTACTCTCTTGTTCAGCTTCACACCTGAATCGCGGAGAAGCTTCATTGCATAAAGAGCTTCCAGAACAGGTCCCTTATCATCTGTTGTTCCACGACCGTAAACATAATCACCCTCGCGTGTCAGTTTAAAAGGATCATAACTCCAGTCCCCGCCTACAGGTACGATATCCAGATGTCCGGCAATACCAACAATCTCATCACCCTCGCCCATCTCTGCGTAACCACAGTAATTGTCCAGATTGACTGTCTTAAATCCAAGCTCCTGTGCAATCTTAAGACCTTCCTCTAATGCTTTGGCAGGTCCTTCTCCAAAAGGTTTCCCCTCTGCGGGAGTGCCAAGCTGAGAATCAATGGCAACCAGCCTTCCCAGATTGGTAAGCATCTCCTCTGTTAATCCATGAATCTGTTCTTTGATATCCATAATTTTTGCGCCTCCAGTTAAATACTTTCTCTATCTTTGAAATTTCTTTATCATTATTTTTTCATTTTATCATATTCAGGCACAAAATAACAGCAGATTGCAGGAATGATTTTTTAGATAATTTTTCAGACCCACTCTATGGCCAGATAAAATTACAGTTTCCGGCCTCCAGACCGTCAATGAGAATGTTCTGGCCTGTACAGAAACGGTTTTTTACCGCCATAAAGTAAATCCACTCTGCTGCCTCTTCCACAGACATCCATCGTTTCAGAGGTGTAAGTTCCATGATCTGATCCCAGAGCTTTTCATCCTCCATCACCGGCCGGTTCAGTTCAGTCATTACCCCACCGAAATCCAGACTGTTGCATGTGGCCTGATAAGGAGCTATCCTCATGGCCACATTTTTCGTATAGGCAAGGACTCCTCCTTTACTTGCTGCATACTCCGGAAATTCAGAACCTGTATGCCCGCTTGCTGATCCGATCATAATAACAGAATAAATATTAGGATGAATGCCGTAATGTTCTGTAACAGAAATCGTCCCTTTCAGATTTACATCAATATCATCGCCATTCTGAACCCCTGCATTATTGATCAGAATATCTACCGGTCCGATTTCCGGATAAGAGCTTTTGTCTCTGATATCCAGACAGAAATGAGTATATTTCGGATGTTGGATCGAGGATATATTTTTATCAAATCCATAGACTTCATGATTTTCTTTCAGGAAAAATTCTGCACAGCCTTTCCCGATCCCGGATGCTGTGCCTGTAATCAGGACTTTCATCAGGCAAAATTCTCCTTCATACTTTTACGCAATGCTGTAATAAGAACTGCTGCTACTGCAATACACAGAACCCTGTCAATATAATCTGTGATAAACTGAACCACAAAGCAGCTTCCTACCATTCCAAGAGGTGTTTTTGCCAGAAGCTGTACAAGAACAGTGGATCCGGAAGAAGTAATTCCTCCAAATAAAAATGCCGTAATACAGGAACTGATTATAGTAGATGGAAGTGTGATCACAAGAGCAGCCGGAAATATCTGCCACTTTTTCGGCTGGAATTTTCTGTACACAAGACCTGTCACAAAACCAAGAAGAATTCCTACCGGTGCATAATACAGGGAATAAATATCTACAGTCATTCCCATCAGCAGGCCGCTGAGCAGATTAGGAAGCATTCCATAAAAGGGTCCCAGAACAGCAGCCACAAATACAGTTCCAATACTGTCCAGATAAATAGGAAGTTTCAGAAATAAAGCAATCTGTCCTCCCACAAAATTAATGCAGATAGCAAAAGCGATCATACAGATCTTCTGTACACTTATTTTTTCAGTTTTCATTTTAAATCTCCTCGTATTAAATCTTGTAAAATATCCAGTTTTTCCGGTTCCTGATCAAGAATCCTTGAAAGAAACATCTGAAAGAATCCATACACATCTACCTCAGTCAGCACCCTTGCATTTGATGCTTTCCGGTAGAAATTCATAGAATCCACAACAGACTGTCCAAGAGAAATCCCCTCTGTTTCAATCTGTACATAGGAATCAAAGCCTTTACAAAGTTCCGGATTGATAAAATATGCCACTGCCAGGGGATCATTGATCACACAGCCAATGATATGCTCCCATTCCCAGTGGAAATCAAAATAGAATTTCGTAATCTTCTTTACAAATTCCCCTGTTTCCTTGTTCAGACGGCACATATACTCCAGCAGATCAGGCGTGAGCACAATCTTTCTCGTCACATCCAGTCCCACCATATGGATTTTCTGACCATTCTGATGGAGTGTCTCATACACCAGGGAAGCGCCGTCCGGGTCACACCAGTAATTGTATTCTGCAACAGGTGAACAGTTTCCATGACTTTTAAAGCTGCCGCCCATGGAAACAATCTCCTCAATACAGGAAAATGCTTCTTTATCCTTCTGGATCAGTCTGGCAAGATTGGTCATAGGTGCCAGTTCGATTATGGATACTTTCTCTTTTTTCAATACATCAGCAAGAAAATCCACAGCACTGATCTGCTGCTGATAACCGGTTACTTCCGGCAGAAAGCTTTCTCCAAGCCCGTCTTCTCCGTGAGTATCCAGAGCATTCACGTAATCCCGCCTTAAGGGAGTGCTTTCCCCAATGTACACGGGAACGTCCAGACGATTCATCTGCTTCAGGATTTTCTTTGCATTTCCAAAGCCCATCTCCACCGGTGAATTTCCACACACAATGGTGATTCCGATCACTTCGATCTCCGGTGATTTCAGTGCAAGCATAATCGCAAGACTGTCATCAATCCCCGGATCACAATCAATAATTACTTTTCTTTTTTTCATTTAATTCCTTTCTGTCAAAGTAAAAAATGCCTTTGTTTATCCCTCCAATAAACAAAAGCATCAGCAAACAGACCGCCTATGATAGCTCATAAACGGCCGCAATATTTTTTTACTTTGCCTAGTTTTTTATACTGGGAGGGTTTCGAACCAGTTTCGGTGGTTATTTTAACACATATTTCTATGCATGACAAATTTATTTGATTTTTTTCTTTTTTTTCACAAAAAAGCAGCCACATAAAGCAACAAAAACAATAGTCACAACCATAAGCACCGGCCATACCGGGATTGGACAGACATCTGCACTGATAAGCTTAAGTGCCTGGTAAAGTGTATATACACCGAAAACAAAGAATATGATAAATGCAATTGTATTAAGCAGTCCATCCGGAGTTTTGCTCTTTAAAAGATAACCGACTAACATTCCAAGAATGTCCGCTGCAAAAAGTCCCAGCGAACATGCGATCCATACAACAAAGGCTGCCTCCATACCTTCATTTACACCAAATGTAATAGCAGTCAGCTGTGTCTTGTCTCCAAGTTCTGCCAGGAAAAATGTACAGAAAACTGCAAGAGGGGCAAACTTAATCTTTGATTTGCCACCCTCTTCCTCTTCATCATCCTCATCTCCTGCAATTGTTGATGCAGCAAAATAAAGAAATGCAAGTGCTGCTGCTGTTTTAATAAGCCAGCCAGGAATAAATTCACTGACCAGCCCACCTGCAAGAACGGCCATTCCATTAAGTACAAGGATTGCTGCTGCAGTTCCCAGTATAATATCTTTTAACTTGTGTTTAGAAGTAAGAGCAATAAGCATAAGCTGGGTTTTATCTCCCATCTCTGCTATAAATTCAGTAAAAAATATCTTAAAAAACAATATCATTTTCTGATATCTCCTTTATCTTATTACAATGTAAACCGCATATATCGCATAAAGTGCAACCATAGCAAATCCTTCGATTTTTCCAATTTTCTTTTTGGTTCCTGCAAATATCCATACACAGACTGTAAATACAATAAGTACACACAGATCAATAATATTCTCAGTGATCAGGCTGACGGGACTAATTGCTGATGCAATGCCAAGTACCATAAGTATATTAAATACATTGGAACCGATTGCATTGCCAAGCGCCATATCAACTTCGTTCTTTCTGGCTGCAACTATTGAAGTCACAAGCTCCGGAAGTGATGTTCCTATTGAAACAATCGTAAGCCCGATAAGTGTCTGGCTCATTCCAAGGTCACTTGCTATCCTTGATGCCGCATCTACAGTAATATCTCCGCCAACTGCGATTGCAGCCGCACCGCCAATAATAAACAGAATACTGAGCGGCACGGAAATCAGCCTGATTTCCTCCTCTGAAGCGCCTTCAATCTCAACCTTCCTGCCTTCCTTACTTGCCTTTAATGCAACCTTGATCATGTAAGAAATATAGCCTGCAAAGGCGCCAAGGAATATTACACCGTCAAGATGTCCAAGTATCATGCCTGCTTTATCGCCAAATCCTGCAATTCCCAAAAACAATAAAAGTCCTGCACAGATAAGAGAAAATGGAATATCTCTCTTTATTGTTTCTTTTGCAACATTTACTGTGGCGATCATTGCACACACACCAATAACAACCATCAGGTTGAATACATTGGAGCCGACTACATTACTTACTGCAAGTTCATTATTGCCAGTAAGTGAAGCTGATACACTGACTGCAGTCTCTGGAAGTGATGTTCCCATTGCAACAATGGTAAGTCCGATAATGATAGACGGAACATGCAGTCTCTTTGCTACACTTGAACTTCCCTCTACGAAAAAGTCTGCACCTTTAATAAGCAGCACAAAACCTATTACAAGAAATACAAGCACAAGGGCAAATGGGGCGTTGTTAATGAATTTTTCCATATGTTTTCTCCTTTTATTCTCCATAACAGTATTGTCAGCCGAAATATCCGCCATTACGAGTATACCCAACAGCCGTAAAAGAATCCTGCTATTCTGCCCGGAAAGCCTTTATACTATAGAAACATTACATAGCAATTTTCTGTGGTATAAAAAAGACTCATGTATATCAATTACCAGCCAGTGCATCATACATAAGCTGTTAATCGATATACATGAGTCTCATTATTTAAGATTTGCCAGATTATACTCTCTAATATAATCAGAATGTTGACAAACCACACTTTCGCGCTAACTACTCCCTCATGGAATATTAAGTTACTTGACAAAGTTTATCAAATGTCTTGGGGCTTGTCAACAAAGTTTGATGTTTTTTATATAAAAATGTAAAACATCTATTTGACTGATATATATGAACGGTTCCTCTGCCTCCTGCATATCTTAACAGCAGAAGTTTGTAAAGGAGTATCTGTATGAAAAATAAAAAATGGATCGCGCTGACAACTGCGGTTATACTTGCTGTGACAGCTCTGCCGGTAACAGTATTTGCAAAGAAAAAGGACAGTCCGGATGATAAGACGCTTACAAAGGTTACCTTAAATGAAGTGGCACATTCTATTTTCTATGCTCCGCAGTATGTAGCAATTGAAAAAGGGTATTTTAAAGATGAGGGGCTTGATCTGACCCTTGTAACTGGTTTTGGAGCCGATAAAACTATGACCGCAGTCATATCCGGTGAGGCAGATATCGGATTTATGGGCGCAGAAGCATCTATTTATGCCTATCAGGAAGGAGCTACCGATCCTGTTGTAAACTTTGCACAGCTTACCCAGCGGGCCGGAAATTTCCTTGTGGCAAGAGAAGAAATGCCGGATTTTAAATGGGAAAATCTGAAAAACAAAAAAGTTCTTGGAGGCCGCAAGGGTGGCATGCCGGAAATGGTATTTGAGTATATTCTGAAGCAGAATGGACTTGACCCTCAGAAAGATCTGTCTATTGACCAGAGTATTGACTTTGGCTCCACTGCGGCTGCTTTTACAGGAAATAATTCAGCAGACTTTACTGTGGAGTTTGAACCCTCTGCTACTGCTCTTGAAAAGCAGGGTGCCGGATATGTTGTGGCATCCCTGGGTGTTGACTCCGGCTATGTGCCATACACCTCCTATAGTGCCAAAACCAGCTATATGAAAAAGAATCCTGATATCATGCAGAAATTTACCAATGCTCTGCAAAAAGGTATGGATTTTGTCCAGAACCACACTCCTGAGGAAATCGCAGAAATCATCGAGCCTCAGTTCCCGGAAACAGATCTGGATACCATCACAGCCATTGTAAAACGCTATTACGATCAGGACACCTGGAAAGAAAATCTGGTGTTTGGACAGGAAGGATTTGAGCTTCTGCAGGATATCCTGGAAGACGCAGGTGAACTGAAAGAACGTACATCGTATGCAGAACTGGTCAACACAGAATTTGCAAAAAATGCTTCCTGAGGATTTGCTTTCTCTGGGTACCCTGTAACTTTAGCACAATATTCGTGTTCTCTCACCAGATCCTTCATATTTTAACTCCAATTTTGAGAAACGCAGACAGAATTTCGTCATTTTGTCCTGCGTTTTTCTCATGTCTTTTGACAGTTTGACGTAATCCCCGGATGTCCATTCCAGCTTTTCGTCAGATTGACAAGAAACCCAACAAATCTTTGTACGATTCTTCCCTAGCCATCCCCCCTCCTTTTCGTTATACTGTCTACAGATGAAAAAAGCGAGTAATCAATCAGCAAAAATAATATAAAATAATTTTGGAGGAAGAATAATTATGGCAAGCTTATCATTACAGCACATTAACAAAACTTACCCAAATGGTTTCCAGGCAGTTAAAGATTTCAATCTGGAGATCGAAGATAAAGAATTCATCATTTTCGTAGGACCTTCAGGATGTGGTAAATCTACTACACTTCGTATGGTTGCTGGTCTGGAAGAAATTTCCGGCGGTACATTAAAGATCGGTGACAAAGTTATGAACGATGTAGAGCCTAAAGACCGTGATATCGCAATGGTATTCCAGAACTACGCTCTGTATCCTCATATGACAGTATATGATAACATGGCATTCGGACTTAAACTTCGTAAAGTTCCGAAAGACCAGATCGACAAAGCAGTTCGTGAAGCTGCAAGAATCCTTGACCTTGAAAAACTTCTTGATCGTAAACCGAAGGCTCTTTCTGGTGGTCAGAGACAGCGTGTTGCTATGGGACGTGCTATCGTACGTAATCCTAAGGTATTCCTTATGGATGAGCCTCTTTCCAACCTGGATGCTAAACTTCGTGTACAGATGCGTATCGAAATTTCCAAGATCCACCAGAGACTGGGTGCTACAATCATCTATGTAACACATGACCAGACAGAGGCTATGACTCTTGGTACCAGAATCGTTGTTATGAAAGACGGTGTTGTTCAGCAGGTAGATACACCTCAGAACCTGTATCAGAAACCAGGCAACTTATTCGTTGCAGGATTCATGGGATCACCGCAGATGAACTTCCTTGACGCAGCAATCTCTGAAAAAGGCGGAAATATCATTGCTAAAGTTGGCGAGCATGAGTTGCTTGTTCCTACTGGAAAAGCTAAAATTCTTAAAGATAACGGTTATGTAGGCAAGACAGTTGTTCTTGGTATCCGTCCAGAAGATATTCATGATTCTCAGATGTTTATCGAAGCTTCTCCAAGTGCTCCAATGAGCTCTGTAGTTAAGGTTTATGAGCTTCTGGGTGCTGAAGTATTCTTATACTTTGATGTTGACGGAACTCAGGTTACAGCACGAGTTGATCCTCGTACAACAGCAAAAACCGGTGACCCGATCAAATTCGCATTTGATATGGAGAAAGCTCATTTCTTCGACAAAGAAACAGAACTTACAATCTGCAACTAATTTTAGGAATCTTTTTAAAAACCCGAGGAGAAATCCTCGGGTTTTTGTGTTATAATGTACCTCATAATATGAGAAAGGACCAGTTCAATGAAAATACAACAGATTTTGCAGAAATGTCTCACTGACTGGAAAAATATCAGCCAGCTGGATTTCTGCCTGATAGATTCAGAAAATAATGTCTTTGTCTCCACCTGCGACAAAAAACTGCCTGCCCAAAAGAAACTGGATGAATTTCGCCAGAGCAACGCCCTCTGCGTTTCCAATACCAGCTGCTGTCTCTATAAACTCACAGAAATCCAGACCGACTCCTATCTGCTTATTGTCTGGGGCAAAGGAGAAGCTGCTTCTACCATCGGAGAACTGGCTGTATGCCAGATTCACAGTCTCTTTACTGCCTACGCTGAAAAAAATGACAAGAACACCTTTATGCAGAACCTCCTTTTAGGTACCTATTCCGAGATGGATGCTTTTAATCGTGCTAAAAAACTTCATATTGCCACATCTGTCCGTCGTGCAGTTTTTCTTGTGGAAACCAAGCAAAGTAAAGACGAAAATGCACTGGCAACCATTCGGAATATTTTTTCTGCCAGAACCAGGGATTTTATTACAGCCATTGATGATTCCGGAATTATCATTGTCCGTGAACTCCAATCTACAGAAAACTATGACGATCTGGACTCTATTGCCTGTATGCTTGTGGATATGCTGAATACAGAAGCTATGACCTCTGCCTGGGTTGCTTACAGCAATATTGCAGAGGATATTTCCAGACTGCCTGATACCTACAAGGAGGCTCATACTGCCCTGGAAGTAGGTAAGATTTTCTATGCAGAAAAAAATGTCTTTGGCTATAATCAGCTGGGAATCGGCCGGCTGATCTACCAGCTTCCTGTTTCCATCTGTGAAATGTTTATTGATGAGATATTTCATAAGGAAACACTGGATTCTATTGACGAAGAAACACTCATCACTATCCGTACCTTCTTTGAAAACAACCTGAATCTCTCAGAAACCTCCAGACAGCTTTATGTACACAGAAATACTCTGGTGTACCGCTTCGAAAAGCTTCAGCGGAAGTTTGGACTGGATATCCGCACATTTGAAGATGCGCTGACATTTAAGCTGGCGATGATGGTAGTAGACTATATTAAATATTCCGAAAATCACCCTGTCTGAATTATATTTATCAAATGTCAGACAGGTATTCGCAATCTGCTTCGCTGCTTGATTCAGTTCAAAAAAGCCCTGTCCTTGGACAGAGCTTTTTTTATTAGATATTAGAGTTACGCGATTAAATTTTTACCCATAAAATATCCCAGTACCAGGATACCCAGTACAATTCTGTACCATCCAAATACTTTGAAATCATGTTTCTTGATATATCCCATCAGGAATTTGATTGCAATAACAGAAACAACAAATGCCACAACCATTCCCACAATCAGGATCATCAATTCTGTTCCTGTGAAAGAAAATCCAAATTTAAGAAGTTTCAGGAGACTGGCACCAAACATTACAGGAATTCCCAGGAAAAAAGTAAATTCTGCAGCTACTGTACGGGAAGTACCTGCAAGAATACCTCCAATAATGGTAGAACCAGAACGGGAGGTTCCCGGAATAACAGATAATACCTGAAACAGTCCAATAATAAATGCCGTCTTAAAGGATAATTTATCCAGACTGGTACAGGTTGGCTTTCTTCTTTTATTATAGTTCTCAATAACAATAAAAAGTATTCCATAGAAGATCAAAGCAATTGCAACTACCACATAATTGTTGAATTTCTCTTCAATCACATCATTAAATGGCAGTCCTATGAGAATTGTAGGAATACAGGCCACTATAATCTTAAACCACAGTACCCATTTATCCTTGTCACAAAATTTCTCCACAAAGGTAAGAATTCCTCTGGATACTGTCGGCTGGCGATCCAGAATTGCCTGTTTTTTTGCGGAGACAGGCCTTATATAAAACGGCCACAGTTTATTCCAGTAAAGAACTACTACTGCCAAAATTGCTCCCAGCTGGATCACTACAAAAAACAGATTCTTAAATTCCTCTGTTACATTCAGCTTCAGAAACTCATCCACAAGGATCATATGTCCTGTACTGCTGATGGGAAGCCACTCTGTGATTCCCTCCACAATACCAAGGAAAATAACCTTCAACATTTCAAGCATATATTTGACTTCCTTTCTTATTCTCTTATTCAAAGAAATGACCGCCTCTCCCCTATGTGAAAAGCGGTCATTGTTTTTTCATATTATCTTCTTGCAATCGTAGCAATATCGATCAGAGATAATTTGTTCAGATCTGTATTCTCAAGGCTGGTTGCCAGTGCCTCTGCTGTATCCAGAGAAGTCAGGACATTCACACCTGTTTCGATCGCATTACGTCTGATCACAAATCCGTCTTTCTGATGCTCAACTCCCTGAGGCGGAGTATCAATAACAACATCAATCTTATGTCCAAGAATAAGATCCATAAGGTTTGGTGACGGCTGTTCCAGTTTATTGGTACGGATCACTTTAATTCCATTCTCTTTCAGAACTTTTGCAGTTCCCAGAGTTGCATAGATTCTGTAACCAAGGGCTTCAAATCTTCTTGCAATCGGAATAATATCTTCTTTATCCTCATCCTTTACAGTGATGATCATATTTTTATGCTTCGGAAGGCGGATTCCTGCTCCCAGAAATGCTTTGTACAGTGCTTCATTAAAGCTTTCTGCAATACCAAGACATTCACCTGTGGATTTCATCTCCGGTCCAAGGCTGATATCAGCGCCACGGATCTTCTCAAAGGAGAATACCGGCATCTTAATTGCAAAATATTTTGCCTCAGGCTGAAGACCAGGCTCATATCCCATATCCTTCAGCTTATGTCCCAGAATAACTCTGGTAGCAAGAGGAACGATCGGAATACCAGTTACCTTGCTGATGTATGGCACTGTACGGCTGGAACGAGGGTTAACCTCGATTACATACACTTCATCACCGCATACAATAAACTGGATATTGATCATACCGATTACATGAAGAGCCTGTGCCAGACGATTGGTATAGTCTGCAATGGTTTCTTTTGCCTTTTCACTGATCGTCTGAGCCGGATATACAGAAATACTGTCTCCTGAGTGGATACCTGCACGTTCAATATGTTCCATGATACCAGGAATCAGGATCTGCTCACCATCGCATACAGCATCAACTTCAATTTCCTTACCCATCAGGTATTTATCCACCAGAATCGGATGCTCCTGTGCAATCTGGTTGATAATTCCGATATATTCTTCTACATCCTCATCACTGACTGCAATTCTCATTCCCTGGCCACCAAGTACATAAGAAGGACGAACCAGTACCGGATATCCCAGCTCTCCGGCAGCTTTCTTAGCTTCCTCAGCAGTAAATACAGTGTGTCCCTTTGGTCTTGGAATCTGGCATTTTTCCAGGATCGCATCAAAGAGCTCACGGTCTTCCGCTGCATCTACATTTTCTGCAGATGTTCCCAGAATCTTCACACCCATCTTAATCAAAGCTTCCGTCAGTTTAATGGCAGTCTGTCCACCAAACTGAACCACTGCTCCATCAGGCTTCTCAACATTTACTACATTCTCAACATCTTCCGGAGTCAGAGGCTCGAAATACAGCTTATCTGCAATATCAAAGTCAGTACTTACTGTCTCAGGGTTATTGTTGATGATAATTGTCTCATATCCTTCCTTGGCAAATGCCCATGTACAATGTACAGAGCAGAAGTCAAACTCAATACCCTGACCAATACGGATAGGACCGGAACCAAGTACCAGGATTTTTTTCTTATCCGGTGTTGCTGCAGCTTCGTTCTCTGTCTGCTCATCACCGTATACGGAATAATAATATGGTGTCTCTGCTGCAAACTCTGCTGCACAGGTATCAACCATCTTATAAGCTGCTTTAATTCCCCATTCCTGACGGAGTGCTTTTACCTCTGCCTCGGTCTTTCCGGCAAGGTCTGCAATGATATAATCAGGGAATTCCATACGTTTTGCTTCCAGAAGAAGCTCTTTTGTAAGCTCCTGGCTCTTCAGTGCCTGCTCCATCTCTACCAGGATCGCAATCTTATCAATAAACCACCGGTCAATCTTGGTAATATTATGCAGCTCTTCCTGAGGCATATTTCTGCGGATAGCCTCTGCAATCTTCCAGATTCTGCGGTCATCCACAACCTTCAGCTCTGACAGCAGTTCATCATCTGTCAGCTCAGAGAAATCATAGGACATCAGGCTGTCCACATGCTGTTCCAGAGACCGGATTGCCTTCATCAGGGCACCTTCAAAGTTATGGCAGATACTCATAACCTCACCGGTAGCCTTCATCTGAGTGGTAAGAGTTCTCTTTGCTGTAATAAATTTATCAAAAGGAAGACGCGGAATCTTAACTACACAGTAGTCCAGCATCGGCTCAAAGCTTGCGTAGGTTTTGCCGGTAATGGCATTTGGAATCTCATCCAGAGTATATCCCAGCGCAATCTTGGCAGCAACCTTGGCAATAGGATAACCGGTAGCTTTACTAGCCAGCGCAGAGGAACGGCTTACTCGAGGATTAACCTCAATTACACAATATTCAAAGCTTTCCGGATGAAGGGCATACTGTACATTACATCCACCTGTGATTCCCAGTTCTGTAATAATATTTAATGCAGATGTACGAAGCATCTGATACTCTTTATCTCCCAGAGTCTGAGAAGGTGCTACTACGATGGAGTCACCGGTATGCACGCCTACAGGGTCAATATTTTCCATATTGCAGACTGTGATGCAGTTACCTGCACTGTCACGCATTACCTCATATTCAATTTCTTTCCATCCGGAAATACAACGCTCTACCAGAACCTCACCTACACGGGAAAGACGAAGTCCGTTTTCCAGAATTTCACGAAGCTCTGCTTCATTGTAGGCAATACCGCCACCGCTTCCGCCAAGTGTGTAGGCAGGGCGGAGAACTACAGGATAGCCGATGGAATTAGTGAAAGCCAGTCCATCTTCTACTGTGGTAACAACCTTGGAAGCAGCAACCGGTTCTCCGATTTTCTCCATAGTGTCCTTAAATTCCTGACGGTCCTCGGCCTTCTTAATAGTCTCAGCAGTGGTACCGATCAGTCTTACATTATGTTCTTTTAAGAAGCCTTTCTCATCCAGCTCCATGGCAAGATTCAGTCCTGCCTGTCCTCCCAGTGTAGGAAGTACACTGTCAGGCTTTTCCTTCAGGATCAGCTGCTCTACTACTTCTACTGTCAGAGGCTCAATATATACTCTGTCAGCAATATCCTTGTCTGTCATGATGGTGGCAGGGTTAGAATTAAGAAGAACTACCTCCAGACCTTCTTCCTTCAGAGAACGGCAGGCCTGTGTTCCTGCATAGTCAAACTCTGCAGCCTGGCCGATGATAATCGGGCCGGAACCAATTACAAGTACTTTTTTAATGTCTTTATTTCTTGGCATTATTTATTTCCTCCCATCATATCCATAAATCTGTCAAACAGGTAGCTGGAATCCTGCGGTCCCGGGCAGGCTTCCGGATGGAACTGCACTGTGAAAATGTTCTTTCCTTCATATGCCATTCCTTCATTGGTGCCATCATTAACATTGATAAATGCAGGCTTCGCAATATTTTTTGCCTCCAGGTCCTCAGCGTCTACTACATATCCGTGGTTCTGAGAGGAAATATAAACTCTTCCTGTTGTCAGATCCTTTACCGGATGATTTCCACCACGATGGCCATATTTCATCTTATGTGTATCTCCGCCTGTTGCCAGTGCCATCAGCTGATGTCCAAGGCAGATTGCAAAAATCGGAACCTCAGAATCATAAAGTTTCTTAATTTCCCCAATAATGGAAGTACATTCCTTAGGATCTCCAGGGCCGTTACTTAACATGATTCCGTCCGGTGAATCCTTTAAGATTTCCTCAGCCGGTGTAAGGGCCGGATAAATGGTTACCTGGCATCCTCTCTCATTTAAGGAACGTGCAATGTTTCTCTTTGCACCCAGATCCAGCAGAGCTACTTTTGGACCATTACCTTTTAATACTTCCTTTTCACGGCAGGTTACCTTTTCAACTACCTTACCTGTTGTATATGCTTTTAACTGGGGAATAATTGTATTTAAGTCGTAATTCTCATTGACAGTGATCATGCCATTCATGGTACCTTTTTCTCTGAGGATCTTTGTCAATGCTCTGGTATCAATTCCGGCAATACCTGGAATATCATGTTTACTTAAGAAATGCTGAATGGTATCCACACTACGGAAGTTGCTGGGGATACGGGATAATTCACGGACAATAAAACCATCAACCCATGGTTTTCTGGATTCCTGGTCATCATAGCAGATACCATAATTTCCAATTAATGGATATGTCATACATACTGCCTGTCCTGCGTAGGAAGGGTCTGTCATTACTTCCAGATATCCGGTCATGGAAGTATTAAAAACGATCTCGCTGATCACGTCTCTCGTGGAACCAATGCTTGTACCAGTAAAAACATGGCCATCTTCTAATATCAGAAATGCTTTCATACAATCTCCCTTTCTTATCAATCTATTTTACTGAATGGTTACAAACTGATGCAACCCTAAATCTTCAAGATTGTATCACAAGAAAGTGGTTATTTCAACCTCCTATGACATAAAATTTTCTTTTTTCGCCCAAAACTTTCCCTGAACAAAATGAAGACCAGTCAAATGTCTCTTGTCTCTGACATTATATTTTCATCTTATCATGCCAGACATATTTTTTCTATACTGATATTTACAATAAACAAAATATATTTATTCTATGTGAATTATTTTGTTTATTGTAGGTTTTTTTCGTATTCAAAAAAAAATTAAAAAAATTTAAAATTTATGCTTGACTTTTATGTATATATCGGTTATTATAAATGAGCAGTCGCAAGTGAGCGATTGATTCATAAGAGAAATGCAGAAGTGGCGGAATTGGCAGACGCGCAGGCTTCAGGTGCCTGTGGTAGCAATATCGTGTGGGTTCAAGTCCCATCTTCTGCATTATTTTTTTGTCTTTTTTAACCAACCTTATCATAACCGCAAAAAGGGAAGGCACGATTTATCAGAATCCGAAATAAATCATGCCTTCCCTTTTATTTTCTTTTTTATTTCCAAAGCTATCAGCCGTATGCATTGCCTCGCCTGTTTTATCCGTTACTGCACCTGACTCATAATATAGTTATATATCTTCATGCAGGTCTCTCTGTCATAGTGCGTTCCATCAGCAGTCTTATACCCCTGCGTTGTCAGCCAGGAATACAGGTCTATAAAATCAGCTCCTGCAATCTGCGCTTTCATTTTTTTATTAAATGCTTTGATTGTCTTATTGTCCGCATATTCATCCGGTATTTCTACAGGTCCTACTGCCAGGATATGTACCCGAACTCCTTTTTGCTTCCACTGGGGAATCTTCTCATTAAGCAGGCTGATATAATTATCAATATTATCCAGGTCATTCACTCCCAGCCAGAAAAACAGATCCTCATTCCCCTGAATCTGTTCATCCACTGCTTTTACAGCAGTATCACGAAGCCATACATATCCCATACTTCCTTTACAGATCCATGCAACCTTATCGTCCCCTGTGAACTCCCGAAGCTCTTCAGTCCGGGAATCTCCCAGAATGATCACCGGTTTCAGTGCAGGCCTGCATGCCTTAACAGGCTCACTATAACCTGAATAAACCACTGCATCAGGATTTCTGCAATATGCACGGACACGATAATAATAATCCTGTTCTTCATTCAAGGTATTATCCCTGAAAGAAAGTACCCTATTTCCAGATGCAACTCCTACCCTTATATATTTTCCCTGCTCAGAATCAGCACGAAAAATCTGATATCCGTCTGCCGGCGAAACCCTACTCCAGGTAATCAATGCCTCTGTATCGCTGCTCCTTTTTACCTGGCTGACCGCAGGACTGGAAGGAGCAGTCTTAATTGTCAATACTTTTGACATTTTACTGTATATCACTTTTCCATTCTTCTTTGTGTAGGAACGGATTTTATATTTATATACCTTATTCTGTGAACCTTTTAGGATCAGCTGATTCTTTCCTGCAGGATAATTTCCCAGACTACGATATTTTTTATATAACTTATAATATAAAAATATCTGACATCCGGAGAATCCCTTTGCCTTATTCCACTGCAGAGTTACTGTATCCCCCTTTACCGTTCCCTTCAATACAGGGACTGCCGGTTGAGCCTGGGCAGCTATAGCACTTACAGTTCCTGACTGCAATATGAGAAGTATTGCAGTCAGAAATATCACCTTTTTCAGTATTTTCCTCAAGCAGCCTTCCTCCTTTCGGAAACATCCTCACAGTAAGTTCCTGTCAGCCATTCATTATTTAACTTTTACAGCCTTCACTCCGCTCCAGGAAGTGTATACCTTCTTGCCATTTACTACTTTATACGCTCTGGCTCTGAAATAATATGTTTTCTTACTTCCAAGACCAGTTTTTGTTACGCTCAAAGATTTTGTACCTTTTGTAACTGCAGAATTCATTTTATTTTTGGAAGTTCCATAATATACCTGATATCCGTCTGCTCCCTTTACCGCTGCCCATTTAACAGTTGCAGTTTTTGCCTTGGATGATTTCACGGAAATAGCCGGTCTGGTTGCTGCTGCCCTGGCTTTAACCTCTGCAGTTCCTGTCCATGGCTGTTCTACCTTATTCTTATCCTGCACCATAACAGTAGCAGTCAGTCTGTATGTATAAGTTGTTCCCGGAGTAACATTGCTGTCTGTGTAGCTGTCTCCAAATTCCGGATCATCCAGATCTCCTTTTCCCCAGGTTTTAATAGTCTGATAAGCCCCGTTTCCTGCCTTTCTCTCCAGTTTATAGCTTGCATCCTGAGAAGTGGAACCAATGTTCAGGCTGATCTCATCCCAGGAAGCAGAAGCAGAAACTTTTGCCTTTACCATTTTTATCTTACCACGCACTGCTGAATCACAACTAAATCTTTGAGGCTCGCGAACCCATTCAGGTGTAAAGTCAACAGATGAGGTCTGGCTGAGAGAATTTCCTTCAATGTACAGAGCAGCTACCTGATATCCGTCATTACCACCGGAAAGCTTTGTAATTTTGTTATTTGCCAGATTCAGGCTCAGTCCTGCAAAACCGGAACAGTTAAAAGATGTAAGAGCATTATAGCTTACATCAACCTCTGTAAGGCTCTTCAGATAATCACTGGAAATGTTAGAAAGTCCCAGATTTGCCTGAGATACAAAATTATTGTGGCTGGCATTGATATAATCCAGTTTTTTCAGATATTTAATGTTTGGCATTGCGATTTTAGTCAGTTTATTATTAGAGCAAAGAACAGCTACCATTCCTGTACAGCGGCTAAGATTCAATGTTCCCTTTAAAGCATTATCGCTTACATTAATGCTTGTCAGTTTCGTATTCTTTGTCAGATTCACAGATGTAAGCTTATTCTTTGATGCATCCAGAGTAGTAAGGGAAGTAAAAT
This sequence comes from Blautia sp. HCP3S3_C12, assembly GCF_052064155.1. NCBI lineage: Bacteria > Bacillati > Bacillota > Clostridia > Lachnospirales > Lachnospiraceae > Blautia > Blautia sp. HCP3S3_C12. The sequence continues at coordinate 106,109 of NZ_JBQHWC010000003.1, forward strand.
ACTCGATTCCCTTCAGATTGGAAATCCCAAGACCAGACACATTCAGTGTCTGCACTGCCTTGATCTCTGCATCTGAAAGCTTCTTATCCTTATTGGTATCCAGATGATCCAGCACATAGCTGTAAAACTTTTTATCCGGAAAATTAGTAGTATTCACTGCAATTGTGGAAGCAGCCTCTGCAGCATCAGAACTAAACTCCTCACTTTCCTCTGCTACCGGAGTCTCATCCTCACTTACAGATGTCTCAACAGCTGAATCACTGAAGTCAGCCGCACTGACCCCTATTCCTGATGTCAGTACCGTTGCACTGATCACGCTTGCCATTAATAACTGGTATAATTTTCTGTTTTTCATCTTATTCTCTCCTGTCTTTTCAAAATTATTGTTTTTTCACGGCTGTGTGCCGGACCGTTACATTCATCGCAGTTACAATCTGTCTCTGATACGATATAACCTTATCACTTTTCTCTGCCTATTGCAACATTTTTTTAATTATAATGTAAAATTTTTACAAATCTGTAAAATATATTTTTCTTAATACAGGTGTAAAAGAGAACTAAGTATCCAAATTTTATTTGGTTTCTCAGTTCTCTTTGTATTTCTCATAACCTTATATTAATTATACTTCTGTTTTCTCCACAGCTTCCTCTGTTTTTTCCTCCACAGACTGTTCCTTCTGGAATTCTGCATTTTCCGGATTCTCCGGCTCTTCTGCTTTTGCACTCCCCTGGGCAGCTTCTGTCTCTGCTTCCGCCTCTGCAGGCTCACCTTTCTCATCTGTCTCCTCTTCGGATGCTTCCACAGGATCCTCTACAGATTCTGTAGGTTCCGGTGTTGGACAGGGCGTTCCACAATATGGACAAAAGCTTACAGAAAGATCTACTTCCCTCTCACAGGAAGGACAGATTTTCTTTCCTCTGAGATTAGCCGCACTGTCCTTAAACTCTCTGATCTTCAGAAAATGCTGATCAATTTCCTGGCAGATTACACTGAGTTCACCGTCAATGCCTTCTCCTTCAGCATGTCTCTTGTAGATGATGTCTCCCAGATCTGCTTTCAATTTTTCGATTGTCCGCTCTTCACCGGAAATTTTTCCGCGGATTTTCTGAGTCTCAATAGTCTGCTCTGCGCGGGCTCCCAGCTCTTTTGTTGTTTTTCCAAGCTCCTTTGTTGTTTTTGAAAATGTTTTTACGATACCGTCCAAAAAATCTGTTCCCATAATACCGGCTCCTTTCTAAAATATAAAATATATGGTTTTCTTAACTGTTCTGCATTTTACAGTTATCGTTTTTCAATCCGCTCCTGCCCTCTGAGCTGAACTTTCGGACCTCCATTGCCTTCAATATATTCCCTTGTGATCACAACCTCTCCGATATTGTCGTCTTTTGGAATCTCATACATAATATCCAGCATATATTCCTCCAGAATCGCGCGCAGGGCTCTGGCTCCTGTATCCTTTTCCAGTGCCTTCGCAGCTATGGCATGAAGGGCCCCTTCCTCGAATTCCAGTTTTACCTCGTCCAATGCCAGAAGCTTCTGATACTGCTTCAGTATTGCGTTCTTTGGCTCCTTCAATATCTTGACCAGCATATCCTCAGACAGCCCGTCCAAAGTAAAGATGATCGGCAGACGTCCGATAAACTCAGGAATCATTCCGAAGCTTCGGATATCCTCCACTGTAACCTTCTGCAGAAGGTGAGGATCATGATCATATTTATCCTTCAGATCTGCATAAAATCCAATAGATGCCTGTTTGTTCAGTCTCTCTTTAATAATATTCTCCAGATCCGGAAAAGCTCCCCCACAGATAAAAAGAATATTTCTGGTATTTACCGTCACAAGAGGCACCATGGCATTCTTGCTGTTGGCACCAACCGGAACCTCTACCTCACTGCCTTCCAGAAGCTTCAGCATTCCCTGCTGCACTGCTTCTCCACTGACATCACGCTGATTGGTATTTTTTTTCTTGGCAATCTTGTCAATTTCATCAATAAAGATAATTCCATGCTCTGCCCTTTCCACATCATTATCTGCAGCAGCCAGAAGCTTGGATACTACACTCTCTATATCATCTCCGATATAGCCAGCCTCTGTAAGAGAAGTTGCATCAGCAATGGCAAGAGGTACGTCCAGAAGCTTTGCAAGAGTTTTTACCAGATAAGTCTTTCCGCAGCCGGTAGGTCCGATCATAAGCATATTGGATTTCTCAATTTCAATCTCATCCATGGTATCCGTAGCTACTCTTTTATAATGATTGTAAACAGCTACTGACATTACTTTCTTGGCTTTCTCCTGTCCTATCACATACTGATCCAGTGTTTCTTTGATCTTATGTGGTGCAGGAATATTTTTCAGATCCAGAACCGGTTTTTCTGCCTTTTCTTCCTTCTTTTTCTTATGGATCTTTTTGGGCTGCTGTCCGGGATTCTGAAAACTTCTCAGATCGATCATACTCACATTAGGCATATTCATCAGATCCGCATAATTAAATTTTCCATCATTAAACTGCTGGTTCATGGAATTAAAGCTTTTCTGCATACAATCTGTACAGATATGTATATTATTCGGCAGTTCGATCATAGGTCCGGCTTTGCTCTCCGGCCTGCGGCAGAGAAAACAGAATTTCTCCTGTTTTTTCTCTTCCTGATCTATCACTTCGTCATCATTATAGTTATCAGTCATACTGACTCCCTTCCTCTCAACATTTCTATAAAAATTCGTAGATATAAAGTTAGGGGCAAAATGCCTTTTGACCCTAACATCATTATATAGAATTATATCATATTCCCCACATATCTCAAAATTAAAGTTTTATAAAATCAGCAAAAAGAGATACCACTTTTCTCTGCAGTATCTCTTTCTTATAAGCAGATCAGCTGTTTTCTGATCTGGATCCTAAAGTAATCTCAACTGTGCTCTCCTGGTATTCCCCGTCAGTAGCTCTGGCCACCACTGCTTCTATCTTCTCGCCAGACTTATAATACTGAAGTTTTTCCAGAAGATCATCCCCGCTGGTCACACTCTGTCCATCAAATTTCACAATAATATCTCCCTTACAGATGCCACCTTTCTCAGCCGGTGATTTCTCCTCAACGCCTCTGACAAAAGCTCCCTCCGGCATATCATACATCTGTATGGCCTCTGTAGTAAGATTGGAAAGAACTACCCCCAGATAGCCTTTCTCTTCAGCGGAAACCATCTCCCTGGTCTGACGGTTCATCAGATCCTCAAGAATAGGCTTTGCCCTGGAAATGGGAATCGCATATCCCATTCCTTCCACTGTACTGTCTGCATATTTAGCAGAATTAATACCGATCAGTTCTCCCTTCATATTCAGAAGTGCCCCACCGCTGTTGCCGGGATTAATGGCTGCATCTGTCTGAATCAGTCCGGAACTGCTTGTACCATCCTCTGTGGAAATCGTTCTGTTCAGCGCGCTGATCCATCCGGAGGTTACTGACTGTCCATATCCCAGCGCATTGCCAATTGCCACTACCTGCTGACCTACTACCAGATCCTCTGAGCTTCCAATCTGTGCAATCTTGATCTCGCTCAGTGTATCCTCAGGAATATCTGCCTTCTTTACAGCGATCACTGCCAGATCATTGTCAGAATCTGTACCCTTGATTCTGGCGCTGACTGCATCCTCCAGATTCAGGTCGCCGGTATCATCGGCATTCTCAGTCTCCGTTTCCGCATTCATTACATCATTACCTATAAAACATACGCTTAAAGTAGATGCTCCGTCTACCACATGATTATTGGTAGCGATCAAAAGCTCCTCATCATTATCTCCTACGATAATCCCTGAACCGGTAGCTGCACTTTTGTACTGACGCGAACCATAGCCAAAGAAACTTGGTATTTCCTGTACGCTTACTGTAGTAATAGCCACTACCGAAGGCATAGATGCCTGGGCTACTGAAGCCACAGTCCCATTCCCGGACTCTGTATCAACCCCATTCTCCCCGTCAGAACCGTTATCTGTCACAGTTCCAGCCACACTCTGGGTTGTTTCAAGATGTGTACTTTTTTCATCAGTTTTCAGATATTTACCTGCTACAAAGCTTACCGATAGAAAAACGGCAGAAGCTACCAGCCCGAAAAGCACTGCCAGAGCCACTGTCGTCCCTGCCTTTTTTCCAAAAGAATCTGTTTCTTTTTTATTCCGGACAGGCGGCACCCTGTCAGGCACAATTCCTGTCTCCTCATGGAACTGATAATGTTCATATCTTGGAGCCTGCTCCCCGGATGTCTGTTGATCTTCCCTCCGGTCTTCTTCATTATACATATTATCACCTGCTCCCTTCGCACCCGTTTATTCTGATATCAACAGATTGAAAGTCCTGTTCTGATATCCTGTTCTTTAGGAAACAGTATAGCAATGAATTGTGTTCAAAATGTGACAATAATCGTAAAATGACGTGAAGGAAAACCTTAGCCTTTTTTCCAGTAATAGGGGTTCATTGTACATGCAAGTACGATTTTTTTCGGAAGCTTATGGTATCTTTTTCCAAGAAAATATCCGGCATATTTAGCTCCGCTTTGCAGGATCAGCTGGGGGATCAGCCACACATGTCCGGTTTTTACCAGATATGCCATACTTCTTTTTACCAGGCGCAAGCCCTCTCCCTCAGAAGATACATCTGCAAAAATTTCCGGATGTTCTGCCTGTGAAACACCTAGGTCAAAGTTGCGGTGAAACTGCTGGACACAGGAATAATTGTGAGAATGATAAACCCGGACATCTGCTGCATAAGCAATAGAATATCCCTGCTTTACCATATTCCCTGCACAAATCATATCTTCATTAAAAATAGCTCTGTTTACAAAACCTCCCACATCCTGATAAGCCGCTCTTTTATATGCTGCGCATACATTGGAGCAGAAATACGTCTTTATCCCATATTGTTTCACATCAGATAAGGTTTTTACCGATGAATGTTCCGGATAATTAAAAGAGCGGGTGTAACGTTCCAGAAAACCACAGTCCGATTTGGGAAGCTGTCTGGCATAAGCCGCTCCTATTTTCTCATTCTGGTCCAGGGCTTTCAGCAGATTCCCAATCAGCTTATAATCCGCCGGAAGAGCATCCTGTGTCATAAACACCATAACCCGGGCATCTGACAGCTCTGCTGCCCGTCTTCTTGTACCACCATGATCAAAATCCTTCTGCTCCAGGTGGTGTACTTCCACCAGCTTACACTTCTCCCATTCCCGGTTCCAGTACTGCTCTCCTGTATTCATGACTACAATTCTGTCCGGAGGACATTCCTGCCTCTCCAGTCTTGTCAGCAATTCCATAAATTCTTTTCCCGGACGGTATGTGGGAATAATCACATCCACATTTCTGTTTTTCATATTTATCTCCGCTTTTTTTATTTGCAAAGGACCATCCTGTTGTTCGGATGGTCCTTTGTGTTCAGCATAATTCCATTATTCTTCGTTATCATCGTTTCCGGATTCAGCAGCTCCGTCAGAAAATCCACCGTCATCTCCGCCACCGTTATCATAATCTGAACCACTGTCATTATCATAATCCGAGCCGCCGCCATTATCGTAATCCGAATCACCGCCATTATCGTAATCCGAATCACCGCCATTATCGTAATCCGAACCGCCGCCATTATCGTAATCCGAACCGCCGCCATTATCGTAATCCGAACCGCCGCCGTAATCATAATCTGTGCCGCCGCCATTATCATAATCTGTGCTTCCGCTATTATTATCATAATAGCTATTATCTGTGGAAGAACTATTTCCAGACCATACAAATGTATTATCGTCCGTATTAGCTGTATCATCCTGTGTGGTAGATGCTGCTTCATCCAGTTTTCCTTCTCCGCCTACAATCTCCAGAATCTTATTGCTTCTGTCAAGAACCTCCGAGGACGGTGTATAATCCTGGTCATTATAGAGGAATTTGTGAAGCTCTGTTACATTGCTTGCTAAATCAGTAGGAACAATGATACTTCCCTTAATATTTGAGAATTTGTACTTCGCCGGAAATCCGGTACTGTCAGAAAAATTATATCCAATCACTGTTGGAATCAGGCCAAGAATATCCTGCTTTGAAAGAGAGGTCTGTACCATAGGGAACACATCATCCATAATCTTGAAAATAGAGGTTAAACCTGCTATCTTAGCCTTATCAAAGAGCATTCCCAGAACTTTTCTCTGTCTTTCTGTACGTCCCATATCCAAGCTTGCAGTATAACGGATACGACAGTAAGAGGTAACCTGCACACCATTCAGGTGATAGGTGTCTACGATTGCCTCCAGATCCTCTGGCTCTGGCTCTGGCTTTTCCACCGGAGTATAGCTCCTACCTGTCAGCTTGGATGTCTCCTGACAATAGTTATTCATATGCACAATTTCAGCATAGGAAAGAGGAATGTCCAGTCCTCCCAGATCATCTACAACCTCTGCCAGGGCAGAGAAATCTGCTGTGGCATAATCGGAAATATCCAGATCCAGGTTGGTATTCAGCATGGCAATTGCCTGCTCCGGTCCTCCATATGCATAGGCGGCATTTGCTTTTGTATAGGTTCCGTCTCCCACATCCAGAAGTGTATCTCTGTAAATAGAGGCCATACGCACCTCACCGGTATCATTGTTTACACTAACAATGATCATGGTATCACTGTTCTGCGCAGACAGATTAGATCCCTCACCACGAGTATCAATTCCAAACAGTACATAAGTTTTGTACCCTGTCATTTTCGGAGCCTCCGGATTCACCGGAATCGTCTCACGCTTCAGCTCCGGCTGCTGGATCTTATCCAGTCTGGAAGAAATCTGTCCGTAGACATACAGTCCGCCAATAAACAGCAGAAGCACAACAATCTCAAGCACAAACAGTACTTTTTTCTTTTTTCCTGGTTTAGCCATACTCTTCTTTCCCCTTATCTTAATATGCATTCTTATTTACAAATCCCTTAAAAAAGGTAAGAAAAATAATCTTTATATCAAAGCCTATACTCCAGTTCTCAATATAATAAAGATCGCATTCTATCCTCTTTCTGATGGATGTATCTCCACGATAGCCTTTTACCTGCGCCCATCCGGTAAGCCCCGGACGAACCTGATGTTTCACCATATACCTAGGGATTTCTTCTCTGAATTTCTCTACAAAAAACGGTCTCTCAGGTCTGGGACCTACCAAACTCATATCACCTTTTAAAATATTGAAAAGCTGCGGAAGCTCATCAATACTGGTATGCCGCATAAACTTACCGATTCCGGTCACACGGGGATCATTCTTTACCGTCCACGCCTTCTTCTCCTCCGACTCTGGCTGTACTTCCATAGAGCGGAATTTATACATCCGGAAATTCTGATTGTGAAGTCCCACCCTCTCCTGCTTGTAAATCAGGGGACCCGGAGAGGTCAGCTTGATCAACAGACACATCAGAAGCATGATCGGAGACGTCACAATAATCCCAGCAATTGAACCCACAATATCCATGGCGCGCTTCACCATCGCATTAAATGTATTATTCAGCGGCACATAGCGGATATTGATGACCGGAAGACCCAGTATATCCTCAGTATAGGGCTTTGTAGGAATAATCTTATTATAATCCGGGATAAATTTTGTGTGTACTCCCGACTTTTCACACAATGCTACAATCTCCTCAAGTCGATAGTACTCACTCAGTCCCAGTGTAATGGCAATCTCATCCAGGCGGTTCTCCGGAAGAATCACATTCAGATTTGCGATTCTTCCCAGCACCTTGATCCCCCGGTAGGCAGTCCCTGCCGGAACATTATCATCCAGGATTCCCCGGATCACATAACCCCACTGCGGGTTGGCCAGTACACGGTCAATATATTCCTCAGCAGCCCTGCTGTATCCCACGCAAATCATCTGTGTCTGGTTCATTCCCTTTTCACGCATATCCCTGAGAAGGGCAAAGATCAGCATACGGGTTCCCCACTGAAGAACAATATTGATCAGATAAAACATAATATATGTGGATCGGGAAAAATCTCCCTCATCAATCATATAAAATGTAAACATAAGAATCAAAAGTCCCAGGGAATTGGCCTTCACAATATTTGCCAGAACCAGCCTGCGTCCCTGCATCCGCATAGGCGTATACAAAGTAAATGCCTGATACAAAAGCAGATAAACCGGTATGATAAGGACAAGCATCAGCATATACTGCTGAAAACTCCTTGTTCTTACCGCAGTTGTCGACATAGGACCCACAAAACGTATCAGCCACGCCAGAAAATATGAAAGCGCAAGCACAACGGCATCTATCAGCATATGGAGACGACTAAAATTCTTTTCATTGTCCTTTAACAATTCTTTGTCACCTCATTTTTATTGCCTGTAACTGCCCCATCACTCACAGAATTCTCTCTGACAGGCAGCTACTGTCGCATTTATATTATAATAGTTGATTTGTAAAAGCAACAAATTCTTCTTCCCAATTTTATAAAATTTTTATGAACTTTAAAATTATCCTCTCAGGCGTCGGAACATATTGATCCACAATTCTATCTGTATTTTCAGATAATGAGGCAGATTTTCCACTCGGAAAGCTACTTTTCTGTCACGCCTGCTGATCTGAAATCCATTCTTAATACCTGCCAGGTATTCCCTTCCAAATCCTTTCAGACCAAAAAACAGAATTTTAATCCCAAAGCCAATAACCAGGAAAGGCAGATTTAACACGATCTGCAGCAAGGGCATATTTTTGTAGATTAAATACACATTATTTCTGGAGGAATAGCGAATTTTAAACTGGTTGTATCTGGATCCACTGGTACCGCTGCCCACATGATATACCTTAGCCAAGGGAAAATACCAGTTCTCATAGCCATTGATCCTGGCCCTGTATCCCACATCCATATCCTCAAGATAGGCAAAATGTTCCTCGTCAAAGTATCCTATTTTTTCAAAAATATCCTTTCGGTAAATAGCCGCTCCCGCGCAGGAAGCAAAAATCTTCTCTTCTTTTTCATAGGTATGAATATTTTTACCCTTTCCTCTGGCAAAAGCCCAACCCAGGGCACAATAGTAATTGCCTGCGTCATCCAGTCTGTCCCTGTCATGAAACTGTATCATTCTGGCTGCCCCGGAGAAAGCTTTCGGATGCCTCCTGATTCCCTGAAGCATCTGCTCAATAAAATCCCGTGTAACCCCTATATCATTATTCAGAAGCAGCACATAAGGTGCTCTGGAGGCTTTAATCCCCTCATTCACAGCCTTACAGAATCCAAAATTCTCAGGAAACTCAATAAGACGCACCCAGGGATACGAAGCAGCCACAAAAGCACAGCTTCCATCACCGGAACCATTGTCTACCAGGATCACCTCAAAATTTTTTACAGTCTGACACTCCAGACCGGAAAGTACTCCATCCAGATAAGCCATCCCGTTATAATTGGGAATGATTACTGATATTTCCTGCATGATTTCCTCCTGCTTCTCTCTTTTTCTCATCATCCTTCCAACTCATTCCCGGAAGTGGTTTCAGAGAATAATTCCATTTTGTAAGGGAAAGGTTTTTATTATAATAAGGATCTCCGTTTTTCAGGATATCCAGCCAGTGACAGCGCATATATTCAATTTCAGTCTGAAAACGGCGCACTTTTTCTTCACTGTCCTCTGCTCCCCTTGTTTTTGATTCCATATGATAAAGCTCCGCATAGGGATCATATACGATGAGAAAATCTTCCTTTCGCACCTTCAGACACAGATCCACATCATTAAATGCCACAGCCAGCTCCTCTGTAAAACCGCCTGCTTTCTCAAATACTTTCTTCTTCATCATCATGCAGGCAGCAGTCACTGCACTCATATCCTGCAAAAGAGAGGCCTTATGCAGATAACCGGTACGGTCTGCCGGCATATCCACAAACATATGTCCGGCAATTCCTCCCATCCCTACCACACAGCCTGCATGCTGAATGGTATGATCCGGATAAATCAGTTTTGCTCCCACTGCTCCTACCTCCGGTCGCTGGCATACTCCCAGCATCTCCTCCATCCATGAAGGTAGGATTGTTTTTATATCATTATTCAAAAACAGCAGATACTCGCCCCTTGCATGAGATGCCCCGAAATTATTGATGGCAGAATAATTAAACGCCTTTGTCCACCGCAGAAGCCGGATCCGGGGATCCCTGGAAAGTTCTTTGTAATATTGAAAAATCTCTTCTGTAGTGCTGTTATTTTCCACAATAATGATTTCAAAATTCTGATAATCTGTATTACTTTTCAGAGATTCCATACAAGTCTGCAAAGTTTCTTTTTCATCTTTATTGGGGATGATCACCGATACCAACGGCTGCCCCTGAACCGGATATTGGACACGGTAAAATCCCAAATCCGGGGTATGGCTTACCACTCCCCTGACACCGGTTCTTTTCAGGTGTTCTTCAATGGCACGCTTTCCGGCTTCAAAGGCATACATCTTACTTGCCGGATTGTCTGCAGTAGATGCTTTATGGGTTCTCCAGTGATAGAGGATCTCCGGTACATGAACTACCTCCCTGGCAGCCTCTGTGCAACGGAAAATAAAATCATAATCCTGCGCTCCGTCAAATTCCCTGCGAAAACCTCCCGCCTGCTCCACCACACTTCTGCGAACCATAAAAAAATGGCAGATATAATTATTAGACCTTAAAAGATCCAGGTTAAAATCAGGTTTCAGGTGAGGCTGAAAATGCTCATCCAGCTCTGTGGTAACCTTATCCTCATCTGTATAAACAGCATCTGCCTCCGGATGTGTCTGCAGCGTCTGCACGATTTCATAAAGTGCATTGGGTGCCAGCAGATCATCATGATCCAGAAGCCCGAGAAATTCTCCCTTTGCCATGGCAAATGCTTTGTTTGTATTCTCTGCAATACCCAGATTTTCTTTCAGATTACAAAAACGCACCCTCTCATCCCGGGCTGCATACTCTGCCAGAATTCTCTGCATCTCTTCATTATCAGGACTTGCATTGGCAATGCAAAGTTCCCATACTCCATAGGTCTGTCCTGTTACAGAATCGATCATCTGTTTCAGGAATTCTGTGGGAGTCTGATAGGCAGGTACTATAATACTGATCAGCGGCTCATATTTAAATCTGTGAGTTCTCTGTCTGTCCAGTGTTTCCTCATCCGGAGCATAGGCCTGATACCATGGGGCATATGGCACTTCCTCCGGTTCAAATCTTTCATGAAGACGAATCCAGAATTCCTTTGGCCCATAATGCTTCAGATACCGAAAACCCTTTTGCACTGTGTAGGGAGAAAGTTTTTTCAAAACCCTCAGCCACTGGATTTTTCCCCCTGTAGATTGTTGTTTATTCATGTTTCAACCTCGATTTTTTGTCAATAAGATATTTTATTTTAACATTGTATGATATTTTTTGCAAGAAACCTGTAAAGTATGCTATACTATTATTCACAATTAGTTATTGAAAACGGAATGAACAGTAATAAAAACAAATATATAAACAGGAGTATTCTTATCATGAAAAAACATATACGCTTTACTGCTGCACTTCTGGCGCTGGGACTTTGCGTTTCCACTGCAGTCTCCCAGATTCCTGTATCTGCCACTGAGGAAACCACTGCAGATACATCAGCCCAGGTACAGACAGCTGATCCTTCCATTGTCACTACCAACGGTATTGCAGGATGGCCTCAGGCCACTGATATTTCTTCTACAGCGGCTGTTGTAATGGAAACCTCCACTAATACAGTTCTTTATTCAAAAAATTCAGACCAGGCACTTTATCCGGCCAGTGCAGTCAAGATCATGACCTGCCTGCTTGCCCTGGAAAACAGCAGTCTGGATGACCAGGTTACCATGACAGCCACCGGTGTATCCGGAGTTACAGACGGGGGTGTAAATATCTCAGCACAATTGGATGAGGTTTTTACCATGGAGCAATGTCTCTATGCCATTATGGTAGCATCTGCCAACGATATTGCCCTTCAGGTGGCTGAACATATAAGCGGATCTGTAGATGCCTTTGTAGCAGCAATGAATGCCCGGGCTCAGGAGCTCGGCTGTACCAATACCGTATTTACCAATCCTACCGGCCTTCCCGATGAGAATCAGCATATAACCGCCCATGATATGGCATTGATCATGGAGGCTGCCATGGCCAATGATACTTTCCGCACCATTGCCGCCACCACCTCCTACACCATCCCGGCCACAAACGTTTCCGGCGGTGACAGAGTCCTGACCAACAATTTTACAATGATCAATAATACCAGTGACGGCTATTATGAAGCCTGCATCGGAGGAAAAGAAGGATATACCCAGGCTTCCGGAAGTACTCTCGTATGTGAAGCTGCCAAAAATAATATGAAACTTGTATGTGTGGTATTAAACGGAGCTTCCGGCGCTACAGATGATGAGGCCATTGCACTTTTAAATTACGGTTTCGACAATTTTGCTCCCCTCACTCTCCCGGATGATGATTTCAACCGTCTCTCCGGAGGTACTGTAATCGTTCCAAACGGAGCTGCAGCAGATTCTCTTACTACAGAGGATACTGCCTCAGACGGACAGATCCAGCGCCAGTATTATTTCGGAGGTACCCCTGTGGGAACTGCTATTCTGGAGGATGTCCAGCAGGAAAAGGATACTGCCGGAGAAACCGGCACCAAAAACATGAAAGCAGCCCAGGAATTTTCTTCTTCCAGAACCTATGCTCCCTATTATATTATCGGAGCTATCGGAGCCGCATTCCTGCTCTTCTTCCTTTTCCTTATGATTCATGTGATCAAATCCTGATATAGTGAACTACCAGACAGCTATGTCTTACTGTAATAGAAAAAAGGGCTATCGCATTTATATAGATTTTCCAATGCGATGGCCCTTTGTTTATAAATTTTCTCTCTTCTTTCTGCTCTGATATAAGCATATTGCCATATAAATGCACCAGCAAACCGCGCTTGCAACCATTCCTGTTTTCAGCCCCGGAACCTGATAATTCAGTTCCAGCTGATGTTCCCCTTCATCAACCTGAAATGCAAGAAATCCCAGATCACCTCTCTGAGTACGGACATTTTCTCCGTCAACAGTAACCGTCCAGCCTTTTTCCCATGGAATCATACACATGACGTAACCATCGGCCTGTGTTGATACACTTCCGGTTAAATGAGAATCTTTTTCTGCTATCTCTAACATGACCGCAGAATTTTTCTGCTTTTTCGGAACCTCTGTCAACTGAGACATCTCTGAAATATTTGTACCATCCTCTGTCGCCAGATAATTTTCCAAGATACGCTCCCTGTTCTTCTTTCTGTTTTTTCCACTACATAATCTTCGCAAACTCTCTTCTGAAATCGTATTCTCATAAAATCTTGCAACATTTGCCTCTTTTATATTTTTATATAAAAAGACTTTGCCAAACTGAGCTATCTGTTCATATTTCGTGTTATCAAGATTCGGATTCTCTGAAATAAGATACCTCACTCCCATAAAAGAAGCAAAAAATGTATCCTGCGCAATAGGCCAAAACGTATATCTATTCTTATCTATATACAGAAACTCCGGATAACAGGTATTCACAAATTCTTTTACATTTCCGTTCATAACTGAATTATATGTACTGACTCCTCTGTACCCCTGAATCTGCGAATCCATGGAAACAGTTCCTGATGAAAAATCTTTCTCCACTCTGTAAAACTCCTGATCTGTTTCCCTTAAATATTTCAGAGCATCTTGAATATCTTGGCTGTACAGGCTTCTGTAATAAGTCTGGGGTCTGTTCAGTACCGCTCTTGCCTGAGTCTCTGAATCCTCTGACGCTTCAAGCCGTATGGTTTCTTCTTCAAGCGCCGCAATCTGTTCCTCAGGAGTATCCGTTTTTCTCAGGCAAATCCTGTCTATATATGTGATCCCTCCTTCTGCTATCACATTAACAAACACCATTACCACCAACAGTACTGTGGCCAGTTTTTTTCCTCTTTGCCTGAAATCAGTGCCCAGATACAACACACATGCAACCATAACTGTGCCTGTCACTGCAAGGATCAAAGCATTTGCTCTGTATTCCCCAAAAACACTGTCCGAATATCCGAAAAAATATGCCCTCAACATCAATACTTCTGTAATCAGTAATGCCAGAATACTGACCTTTCCGCCCTGCCTTAGATAGTCCCACATCCATGCAAATATCATCAGAAAAAATGTTATCAGTATATATGTGTAACGATCCGTAGGTGCTTCCGTAAATGCATTAAATATACGGCCGCCAAAAGGCAATAATAAAGTTAGCATTATCAATACTACCGCACCGTAAACACATCCTCTGGCTTTTCTGTCTTTTTCCTTTTTTCGAAATACAATAAGAAACTGAACTAAAAATATCACGGACAGAGTTGAACAAAATAATACCGGATCTTCATAATAATTCTTATATCCCTCATATTTGGCTTTTCCCAGTTTCTGCAGATTCTGCAGGTTAGTGGAAAAGGGACGGATCAACAGCGAATTATAATATCTGCTATTTTGATATGGAAGGAAATAGCTTTTCAGAATTTCCAGTATACCTCCTGATGCAGGAGAAACTCTGGAGGAATTCATTATTCCCTCTGCCATCGGCAGAAACATTCCCAGACTCATACCAATTCCCAGAACAATCTGTCCACATCCGATAAAAAACTTTCTGAATACTGCGCCCGGTCTTTTTTCTGTCATAATAGATCTGAACAGCAGATAAAAACCTATTCCGATCAGGCTCATATAAGACAGATATACACTGTAAATCCCACTGAGAAATACAGACACACAAAAAAAAGCTTTTCCCTTTTTTCCACGTATATATCTTTCCGCAAACAAAAGCATAAGCGGAAAATAGACAGTAACCATTCCGAACTGATAATGCTGTCCCCATACTAACAGATATCCATTCAGTCCATAGACAAAAGCTGTCAGGAATTTCGCCGGTATGCTGTAAGAAAATTCTGAGAGGAACATATAAAACAAAATTCCAGCTGCCAGAATCTTTAAAATCTGCAAAACCACCAGATAATACAGCATATGTGCAGGTCCTAGTATGACCCCAATGAGAAAAAGCAGGATCATGGACGGATCCATCTGCAACCAGGAAAAAAGGTTAATTCCCAGCCCATTGGTAAAATCCCACCATGCAAAGTTTCCCGCCCGCAAATGATTCACAACACTTGCATAATATGCTGTATACTGCTGCCAGGTATCTCCTCCAACGTCATTATAAACAAGCACTGAATTTCCAAACAGATACTGTCTGAAAATAAAAAGGCAACTAAAAAACAAAGTTGCCAGAAGCAGCAACCTTGCCTTTGAATCTTTAGTTATTAATTTCATCTTACCGTTCCTCCTGTATCTGTTTCAGATAACAAAACTGGCTCTTTAATGTAAGATTCGGATTATAGTAAGGATCTCCTTTTTTCAGGATATCCGGCCATTTCTTTTCGAACAGGGCGATCTCTTTGTTAAATCGCGCCACTTTTTCAGGCGTATCTTCCATACCTCTGGATTTCGACTCATAATGGTACAGCTCAGCGTAAGGGGTAAACACCACCTTATCGCCGTTATTCCTGATCTTCATGCAGAGATCCACATCATTGAACGCAACACCGAAATCCTCGTCGAACCCGCCGACATTTCTGAATGATGACGTCTTTACCATCATGCAGGCTCCTGTTACTGCGCTGATATCCTGTACGCTAATCATACGTCCCATATATCCGATATCATATCTCGGAGCGTGGCACATAACATGGCCTGCGATTCCTCCAAGCCCGATGACAACACCTGCATGCTGGATCGTATCGTCCGGATAATACAGCTTTGCTCCTACCATTCCGATTCCATCCTGCTGACAGATCTGCATCATTTCCTCCAGCCAGGAATCTGTAATGATCTCAACGTCGTTATTCAGAAACAGAACATATTCTCCTCCAGCCTGTTCCACTGCAAAATTATTGATTGCAGCGTAGTTGAAGCCTTTTTTCCAGGTAAGGACACGGACATTTCCGAATCTCTCTGAAAGCTTCTTATAATATGCAAAGGTTTCATCCTTTTCACTGTTGTTCTCCACAACTATGATCTCATAATTCTTCCAGGTTGACTTCTTCTCTATGGATGAAATACATAATTCAAGATCCTGGATATGATCTTTGTTCGGAATAATAATGGAAACCATCGGCTCTCCCACAATAGCCACATGACTGCGGTACCAGCCCGGATGCTCTGTCATTTCTACTTCTGCCTGGATTCCAAGTCTCCGGTAGTGAGCCTCTATTGCTCTCTTTCCTGCCCCAAAAGCGTATCTCTTGCTTTCCGGATTCTCAGCTGTGGAATCCATATGGCATCTCCAGTGATACAGGATCTTCGGAATATGAACGATTTCTTTCTCACTTACAGCTTCTGTACTGCGGAAAACAAAATCATAATCCTGTGCTCCGTCATATTCACTGCGGAGCATTCCTGTCTTCTTAAGCACCTCACGGGAAACAACAAACAGATGACAGATATAATTCACAGTGCAAAGCAACTGCAGGTTAAAATCTGATTTCAGGTTCGGTTCAAAAAACTTTCGTCCGTCCATGGACATCTTATCTTCATCAGAATAGAGGATCTTTGTTCCTGGTTTCTCATTCAGTACTTTCACACACTCAAACAGTGCATTCGGTGTCAGTTCATCATCGTGATCTGCAAATGCGATAAAATCCCCTGTTGCTGCCTCAATGGCGCTGTTTGTATTCTCTGATATCTGTAATGCACTGTCATGAGAAATCACGCGGATCCTTTTTTCCTTTGCAGATAATTCTTTCAGAAGTCCTGTCAGGGGAGAACCGGCACCACTTCCATCGGACAGGCATAATTCCCAGTTTTCATATGTCTGTGCCTGCACAGAGGCCACCAGGCTTCTTAAATATTTCTCAGGTGTCTTGTACAGCGGCACAACAATGGATATCTTGGGGCTGTACTCGAATCTGTTTTTTCTCTGCTGCACCAGTTCTGCCTTGTCTGGCATATGATATTTGAGCCATTTCTGATAGGAGATATCTTCTCCTGACGTATGTTTTATTTTTGCTGCAATTTTTCTTAAAAGTGCTTTGTTTCCCTGATTTTTCCAGTAATAGAAGCCTTTCTCCGCGTATTTTTCTATTTTGGCGGCTATGAGCCTGGATTTCTGCATGGAGATTTTTTTTACTGTTTTTTTTGAGCCTGCCTGGAATACCATATAGAGACACTGCCCGGTAAGTCCGGCAAGTTCCACATAAAAGCCTGTCTCTCCAGGATCTTCTGCTTCCTGATAAAGCTGTGTCACATCGATCCTGTCTGTTCTTTTTATCTCAGCCTTTACCGTTTTTTTATTCTCATCGTAAATACGGATCACCACCGGGCGGTCGGCAATGGCCCAGCCTTTCACACGCACATTCCCCTGACGAACCTTTTCTTCCTCAAAATATACCTGAGGCTTGTCTCTTTTTTTCTCAAGTGCTTTCACAGAAATGGAAAACCACTGAGTTTTTCTGCCGTTTATCTCTGTGCAGACCATCAGCTTACGGAATCCGGAAATATCATCCGGAAGTTCGATCTCAACTGTGATCTTTTCGCCCTGCCTCAGTTCATGCTGTACGGATTCCGGAGCTTTTACAGCTGTTTTCAGTTTTCTGCCATCCAGATAAGCCTGCATCCTGGCACCCTTTGGCCGGATTCCCTGTACAATATACTGATTTCTGTCCAGAAGGTGAAATCTCTCGCTCTGAACTCCGAATATTTTTTCAGACATCATACTCCTCATTTCTTTCTTCCATTTTCTGCAGTGAGCAGTCCCCTGCCTTCAAAGTCAGATTAGGACTGTAATAAGGATCTCCTGCCTGAAGCTCTTTTTTCCATTTGTCACGGAAACACTTCACTTCCCTGCTGAAACGCGCTACCTTTTCCGGAGTATCTTCCATTCCTCTGGACTTTGACTCATAGTGATACAGCTCTGCATACGGGGTAAACACAATTTTTTCATTCATGCTTCGCACCTGCATGCACAGGTCAATATCATTAAATGCAACCTTCAGCTTCTCATCAAAACCGCCTGCTGTCTTAAATACAGAAGCTTTTACCAGCATACATGCGGCTGTAACTGCACTGATTTCCTGAACGCTGATAAGTCGGCCCATATAACCGATCTCATTTCCCGGAGCCTTACACATAACGTGTCCTGCAATTCCGCCAAGACCGATGACAACACCTGCATGCTGAATCGTATCATCCGGATAATACAGCTTCGCTCCAACCATTCCAACGCCCTTCTGCTGGCAGATCTGAAGCATCTCCTCCATCCAGGACGGTGTGATGATCTCCACATCATTGTTCAGGAACAAAAGGTATTCGCCTCTTGATTCTCGCACAGCAAAATTGTTGATCGCAGAATAGTTGAATTCTTTTTTCCAGGTAAAAACTCTTACATTGTCGTATCTGCGCTGAAGCTCCTCATAATATACAAAGGTCTCTTTATTTTCACTGTTGTTCTCTACCACAAGGATCTCGTAATTTTTCCATGTAGATTTCTCCTCTATGGATGTAACGCAAAGATCCAGATCCTCAATATGATCTTTATTTGGAATGATTATGGAAATCAGAGGTTCGCCGGTAATGACCACATGACTTCTGTACCAACCCGGATGCTTCGTCATCTCCACCTCTGCCTGGATTCCCAACCTCCGATAGTGATCCTCGATTGCTCTTCTTCCCGCTTCGAAAGCATATCTCTTGCTCTCCGGATTCGCAGCTGTGGAATTCATATGGCTTCTCCAGTGATACAGAACTCTCGGTATATGAACGATATGTTCCGTCTGCTCGCAGCACCGTAAAATCAGATCAAAATCCTGTGCTCCGTCATATTCACTGCGGAAAGCTCCAACCTTATCCAGAAGATTCTTCCTGAATGCAAAAATATGACAGATATAATTGTTCTCACGGAGACGGAACAGATTGAAATCCGGCTTGAAGTTCGGTTCAAAATAATGCTTTCCGTCCATGCTGACCTTATCTTCATCTGTATAGATAACATCTGCATTTTTCTCTGTAATGGCTTTTGCTATATGAAAAAGTGCATCCGGTGTCAGCACATCATCATGATCACAGAGCAGGACATATTCACCTGCTGCCAAATCTATCGCAGCATTGGTATTCTCAGAGATTCCCCTGTTTTCCTTCAGCTTCTTATAAACGATTCTCTTATCTTCCCCGTATTTTTCCTGAATAAAGCTTCCTATCCTGTCATCTTCGCTGCCGTCAGCAAGACAAAGCTGCCAGTTTCTGTATGACTGTCCTGTTACAGAATCCAGAAGCTCCTTCAGATATTCTTCCGGTGTATTGTACATAGGGATCACTATACTGATCAGAGGAGTTCTGGAAAATACTGTCTCTCTCTGTTTTTTCAGTTCCCTCTTTCCGGCTGCATGCTCACGGAGCCAGATCTCATAATCCTGGGAACGTCCCTCCGGCTGATAGTTTTCAACATAGCGGATAAATTCTCTGAACCCTTTTTCCCGGATATATGATAAATTTTTTCTTCCATTCTTCGGTCTGAGAAGATTCATACGCTGATACAAAATGGAATCTTTTTTTCGAAGTTTCGAAATACTGATCTTATAAACCTTAGACGCTACGCGTCCTTTAAAATGGATGTATATATTCCTCTCAGATATCTTATTCAAATCTATCCTGACAGAAAAACCGATCTTCCGTTCTTTCTCTGGCTGCAGACCCCTGGCTTCTTCCACATCCGGTCTTCTGCTTCTGGTGATGCTGCATTTCAGCGGTTTACCTGAATGATCTTTCACCAGAACCTTCGCAGGCTGTTTTTCATCCAGAACCCAGCCGTCGATCATCAGCGTATTACTACTCATGATCTGTTCTCTGTCGACATAGTATTCCAAAACACTGTCTGCACAGAAAAGTTTAAGCTTATCGGTATCTGCCTTCCAGAGCACAACTGTCCTGTCACCCATTGTCAGGCGCAGCTCCAGCTTTCTGTACTTATCTGCCAGCTTCAGGATCTCCGGTATCCGTACAACAAAGCCGGCATCCTTTATCTTGCCAAGTCTCCTGAGATTTCTGGATACATCCGGCCTGTTTACATATTCCGGTTCCAACCCGAAAAGTTCTTTTCCATCTCCCCAAAGAGCAAAACTGCCCTTCTGGTTTTCCGGCGAAACTGCCCATCCGCTCAGGATCAGAGTATGAGCATTTGTGTGATCATATTTTTGATTTTCAAAATTTCTGAATATTTTTGTTGCCATAGTCATATTCCTCTTGCGAACAGGCACTTACAGTTTCTTAAATATACGGTATGCACGCCATAATCTGCTGTGCTTCATAACATCCAGCATTTTTTCGTTCTGGTCTATTTCCGCTTTTATCTGACGAAGCTTCTGTTCTCTCTTCTGATATCTTTCCCAGAATTTCTGACCGGATTTCTTTTCATCAAGAAATTCTATCTCAACTTCCAGCTTTCCAGACAGTTCCGGTATTTCATCTATGATAAACTGTGGATCCCCTACACCGAAGTAATAAACATCTCTGCCGAGACTGACTCCTTCTGTAAAAAATTTCGCAGGAATTCCATTCTCCCAGCACATTTTTATAATATGCATGCCGCTTCGCAGTTCACCCGGATCAAGACGCAGTCTGCGTGTATGCGCAGGAACTGTAACCACTGCCTTGATCTTCTTGTTTTTTACCGGATACCTGGAAGAGTTTTCCTCACTAAAATCACTGCCTGTGTCCCAGAATACCTGAAGCACCTGGGTTGCTTCTGCTTTCTTTTCTTTATAATACTGTACAGCATCTGCTTTGCCCGGCGAAATTTTTTCGTAGAGGTCCAGCATGGCGTTGTGATTGCCAAGTATATACTTCTGGAAATTCTTTTCCATCTCCTTGTAAGCCTGGCTTTCTTTCTCTGTCAACCCGGATTTCTCATAGAAGTTCCGGCTCTTCAGGCTTTCACGTTTGCCATCGCTTTCCAGATAATAATGGATCATACGATATACAAGGAAATTGGATGGTACCGGGAAAAAGAAAGTCCATTCATAATCAATGACTGTAGCCTTTTCGCCCTCAAGAATCACATTTGCAGGAACGAAATCAATGTTAGAAAGCGGAGCGGCTTTAAGATTCTCCGGCAGCTCCACATCTCCGAATACTTCCGTAAATTCAACCGTCTTATGGAATTCTTCCCTCTCATGGATCTGTTTTACTTTATCAATATAAGAAAAAAGCAGCTCCTCTAACTGGTTTTCTTTTCCGTTTTCGAGAAGCGTATCCAGTTTCTCCTCCAAGGTAACTCCCGTAAGATACTCGAATTCTGCTTCTTCCGGCTGTGCCTTGCAGTGGTTCGCCTGGATCCCTGCCGGCTCATAAAGCTTACCAAGCTCTGTGCAGATTTTTCCCAGCCTGTTTACATGGCTCTCTGCCTCTTTTGTCTCTGGAACTTTTTTTACCAGACGGCCGTTTTCTGTAGAATCAATCTCTGTGCGGATAGAAAAGCTACGATCTCTCTCATTGGAAAATTTCACATACACAGTCTCCATCTCAGGCTGCTCCCTGCCGATCATAAGCAGGAAAGAATTGGCAAACTCCTGATACAGATCATTGTCAAGAAGTGTATCATACACCGGAGATTCCTGAAAAAGCTGCAGGCGGAAGCGGTCAAAATTATATTCTGTCCGGTTCAGCTCACCTTTTTTCGGAAGATATTCCTCAGAATATACAGTCATGGGAAATTTGTAATCCGGGAACGGATAATACCAAGAAGCCTTGAGATCCCCAGCCTGTTTCAGTATCTGACGGAATTCTTTTCTGGTGAAAGTCTTGACACCTTTTGTCCTCGGATAACCTTCCAGTCCTTCAAAGAGAGTTCCGAAATGATCCTCTGTGCATCCTGCCCAGTACTTCAGACCCAGGCGGTTCTCAATGGCAAGGATGATCTTTCCATCCGGTTTCAGATGTCTGGAAATGATCTTCAGAAAGTCCACATAAGGATCTTCACTCTGAATATATGCCTCGCCATATTCGAACACACCGATCAGTGTAATGTAATCATATTTCTCTGTGAGATTCTTCTCGATCTCCTGAAAATTGCCCACAAGAATCTTAAGATTCTCCTGGTCCCTGTGGCGATAGGCATTGATCCTACTCCTCTTCATGGAAAGATCAATGCTTGTCACCTCACCTGCATTACGGCACAGTGCACCTGTGACAGCACCACAGCCTGCACCGACTTCCAGAACCTTCTCATCACCCTTAAAAGGAACCCAGCTTAAGATATTCTCCCTGATATGGGAAAAATGATACAGGATCGGCCAACTCTCCCTCTCAGCAATCACCTGGTTAAATTCTTCCGGTGCATGATCCCTAGCAATGGCAAGCATCTCATCCTCAATAGCACCGTCACTGTATAAATCTTCGCCCGGATAATAAGTGGTATCCAGGAACACCTTTCCAATTCTCTCTCCCATACTTAATCCTCACACTGTATTTCTACTCTGGAATTCATGTCATAAAAGCCCACTGTGTTCTTTGCAGAGACTACCGTGATATTGCAGGCATCATAAAGTCTGTGGAACACTGTGAAATCTCCGTCTTTATATCCTGTACATCCGAAGGAAAGAAGATACTCTCCACCCTGAAGATTCATCTCCTGGGTAAAAGTAACTGTGCACACATCACCTTTCCCTGATTTCTCCACCTGTACTTTCTCGAACATGGTATTGGTTCCGGTGATCTCTGTACCTTTTATATTCTTAAAGGTATATGCAAGAATAGGCTCCTGAATATCTTCATTAAATCTTGCTTTCAGCCTGATCTTAAAAGAAGTCCCCTTTTCAATAGTATTGGAAAGCATCCCCTTATCATCAAGCACTTCAAAATCTATGATCTCAGCCATGCGGTTTCCATACTCCAGAAGATTGGGATTTGCCTGAAAGCTCCCATGATCTTTTTCTGTTTTCGGCGTGTTTTCTCCGCTGTCAGTTCCATTCTGCTTCACAGGGTTCTGTCCTACCAGAAGCTGCTTATACAGGTCTACCATCTGCTTCGGTGAACCTTCATCCAGCTTTACACCTTTATTTAAAAGAATTACCCTGTCACAGTATTTGGATACGCTGCTCAGGTCATGGCTTACAAACAGGATTGTCTTTCCCTGTTTCTTAAACTCTTCAAATTTGTGGTAGCATTTTGCCTGGAAAAAGACATCACCTACAGATAATGCCTCATCTACCACCAGGATTTCCGGATCAATATTGATCGCAACAGCAAAAGCCAGACGCACGAACATACCACTGGAATATGTCTTTACAGGCTGATGGATAAAGTCTCCAATGTCTGCAAATTCCAGAATATCGTCCAGTCTGGCATCAATTTCTTCTTTTGAAAAGCCAATCATGGTACCGTTAAGATACACATTTTCAAGACCTGAATATTCCATATTAAAGCCGGCACCAAGCTCCAGAAGTGCTGAAATCCTTCCGTCTACCTTTACTTCACCCTCTGTGGGAGTCAGCACACCGGTAATGATTTTAAGGATTGTAGATTTACCGGAACCATTGGTTCCGATAATTCCCACGCACTCCCCTTCATTAATATCAAATGTCACATCATGCAATGCATAGTGCTCTTTATAAAGTTTCTTTCTGGTAAGCCCCAGTGCTTCCTTCAGTCTGTCAGATGGCTTATCATATAATTTATACATTTTGGTGAGATCTTTCACCTGAATTACTTTCTTACTCTCCACGTTATCATTATTTCCTTTCTGCCATACCTGTTTCTCTGACACTTTCTTTATTACAGGATATCTGCCTTTTTACAGCACATCTGCAAAATGTATGCGCAGGCGTTTAAATACCCAGCTTCCAAACAGGAAACACAGAATTGTAAATACCCAGAAATAAACAGTCCATCCCGCATGTTCCCAGAACCAGTTTTTCATCAGAAATGTATCCCTGTATCCTGAAACAATATAATACATAGGATTCAGTTTCAGGATTTTCATGATCATAGGATGTCCCTGCAGAGGTGAATTCTCCACGATCCACATTATCGGAGTCAGCCAGACTCCCACCTGAAGCACAATATTGATGATCTGTGTCAGGTCTCTGAAAAAGATAACAATTGCACTTGTTGCATAGGAAAGTCCTAATACCAGAAGGAACACACATCCACTGTAATAAATGATCTGCAGATAATAGATGTCAGGAAATTTTCCATAGGCTGCATACAAAATAATGGTAAACAGTATAAAGAATGCATGTACAAACATGGCAGAAATAATCTTCACCACAGGAAGCACACTGATATTAAAAACTACTTTTTTTACCAGATAATTATATTCCAGCAGGGAATTCGTTCCCCCGATCAATGCGTCCTGAAAGAAGAACCACGGTACGATTCCCGCAACCAGGTAAAGAACAAAGGGAACTCCCAGATCTCCTGTGCCTGAACGAAAGCCCACAGAGAATACAAACCAGTATACAAGAATTGTGATCACAGGCTGAATAAATGCCCACACGATTCCCAGATAAGAACCTGCATATCTGGTTTTAAAATCATTCTTCGCCAGCTTACCCACAAGACGTCTGTTTTTATAAATATCCATCGGCAATGAAAAAATCGTATTCAATCTCGCATTCTCCTATTTACGGTAATCCTTAAAGCTTCCCCATTTTGTATCTTTATCAGAAAAGCTTAATTCCATTCCTTCCGGAATCGGCCATTCAACCCCGATATCCGGATCATTCCAGATCAGTCCGCCCTCATCATTCGGATGATAGAAATCAGAACATTTATAGACAAATTCCGCATGGTCAGACAGAACAAGAAATCCGTGCGCAAATCCCTTCGGAATAAAAAACTGCTTTTTATTCTCTGCTGAAAGAACAACGCCAAACCATTTGCCATAGGTCTCAGAACCTTCACGAAGGTCTACTGCCACATCAAATACCTCGCCGTTTACAACACGTACCAGCTTATCCTGAGGATAACTGATCTGGAAATGGAGTCCTCGGAGAACACCTTTATGAGAGCTTGACTGATTATCCTGTACAAACTCTACATCAATCCCGGCTTCTTTAAAATCATTATAGTTATAGGTTTCCATAAAGTAGCCTCTTGCATCTCCGAAAACTGTAGGTTCCACAACCTTTAAACCTTTGATTCCACCACATTCTGTAACTTTGATTTTTCCCATTTTCTTTTCCTCTTTTCTATTTATCTTCTTTCTTTTTTTACAAGTGCTATGACCAGAATGATCAGAAGCAGTACCATCCCGGCCATTATGATCAGCAAAATCTGTAACAGACTATGTGATGTTTTTTTTTCTGTTACGGCATCTGTACTTTCTGTGCTTTCATTTTCAGCCTCATCATTATCTGCACTGTTATCAGTGACAGGTTCTTCTGTCACAGCCGGTGTATCCGGTACCTGTGATACCAGAGGAACTGTTGCCGTTCCCACCATATAATCCCCCAGATAATAGGTTTTCTGTTCACTGTCATTGCCTGTCTGTGTATCTGCTGTCAGCGAATTTATATCTGTTCCATTTGGAACCAGAACACTTCCGCCCTCAACCTTAATCCTGCTGAAATTATCATATGCATAATCAAACATTGCTGCTGAATCAGCAACTGCATATCCCTGTTCCTGTGCCTTCATGGTAACAGCAATATAAGTTCCTGCTTTTCTCTTCACTACTGTGACAAGTGTACTTCCCGCAGCATTTGTAGAGCCTGTTTTTCCTCCAATACAGCCCTCATAATGATAGGGAGATTCCTCTGCAAACATAGGATGATGTGTATGAAGTCTTCTTGACTCACTGTTCATATTCGTCGGCTTTATCGTATAGGTCTGCTTCTTCATGATCTTTTGGAAAGTTTTATTTTTTATGGCTTCCCGCATGATAAGTGCCATATCCCTTGCAGTCGAATAATGATTATCGTCCGGAAGTCCACTTGCATTGGTAAAATGTGTATTCGTACATCCAATCTCCGCAGCTCTCTTATTCATCATATCGATAAAATCCTGCTCTGTACCTCCCACATATTCGGCAATCTGAGCAGCCACTTCATTGGCAGACTGGATAAACAGAGCGTAGAGACAATCCCTCATACTCATCACTTCTCCAAGCTGCATTCCGATATTTCCGGAATCCCAGGAAATATCTCTGATACCTGTTTCCGTAAATGTAACCTGATCATCCAGGGAAGAATTCTCTACGGCAACAAGAAGCGTCATGATTTTTGTGATACTTGCCGGATAACGCTGTTCATCACCACCCTTATTATATAAAAGGATTCCACTGTCTGCATCCATTAATACACCTGTATCAGAGGTAATCTCCGGACCTGTGGGCCATCCCGAGATCTGATTTGAAGAAATATCATATTTTGCATTCAGATCCACTGCTGCTGATACATCTGCTGCCGGAACTGCCAGCATACAGGCAGATAGTCCGATCAGCAGTAACCGTTTCCATTTTTTCATAATAATCTTTTAATCCTCTTTAAAACCTTCCAGTTTCCGACGGACATATAATTGTTAAAATCCATCAAACTGATCAATGGTATCCGTCACATATTTTACATCTTCCATATCAAGATTATAAAACATGGGCAGACGAACCAGTCTTTCACTTTCTTTTGTTGTATAAACATCTTCTCCAGCGAATCTTCCGTATTTTATGCCTGCTGGTGCAGAATGCAACGGTACATAATGAAACACGGAACAGATTCCCTTTTCTCTAAGATACCTGATCAGTCTTGTGCGGACCTCCATATCATGTACCTTAATATAATACATATGTGCATTATGAATACATCCCTCTGGCACAAATGGCTGCTCTATTTTTCCTTCTGCTGCCAAATGTGCCAGATTTCTGTGGTAATACTCATAAATTTCCATACGTTTATTATAAATCTTCTCCCTTTCCTCAAGCTGGGCAAAGAGATACGCTGCGTTCAATTCACTTGGAAGATAGGAGGAACCATAATCCATCCAGCGGTATTTATCCACCTGTCCACGGAAGAACTTGCTTCTGTCTGTTCCCTTTTCCCGAAGGATTTCTGCTTTCTCCTGATATCTGTCATCATTGTAAAGCAGAGCTCCGCCCTCTCCCATGGTATAATTCTTAGTCTCATGGAAACTGTAACATCCAAAATCACCAATAGTTCCAAGTGCCTTTCCCTTGTAGAATGCATCCACACCCTGGGCAGCATCCTCCACTACCTTAAGTCCGTACTTTCGGGCAATCTTCATGATCGTGTCCATCTCACAGGCAACTCCTGCATAATGAACCGGTACGATCACCTTTGTTCTGTCTGTAATCGCCTGCTCGATCAGCTTCTCATCCATATTCATGGTATCCGGTCTGATATCCACAAATACAATCTTCGCCTGCCGTAAAACAAAAGCATCGGCAGTAGATACAAACGTATAGGAAGGCATGATCACTTCATCCCCGGGTTCTATCTCACAGAGATAGGCTGCCATTTCCAGTGCATGTGTGCAGGAGGTCGTCAGCATCACATGACCTGCGTGAAATCTCTCTTCCATCCATGCAGAGCATCTCTTTGTATACTCTCCGTCTCCGCAGAGCATCCCCCTCTGTACTGCATCCTTAATATATTCAAGTTCCCTGCCTGCATACGCAGGTCTGTTAAAATCAATCATCTGTTACCTCATCTGTTTCCCCTGTATTTTCCGGTCTTCTGGTTTCATCAGATATCTCAGAAAATCCGTTTTCTGCTGCCGTCCTTACATTGCGTGTCTCACGCACAACATACTGTGGCGTTTTATTAATATTAAGGATCAGTTTTCCTATGTATTCTCCAATGATTCCCAACATCAGGAAACAGATTCCAAACAATACAAGAAACGCACACATCATAGAAGACCATCCGATCGCAATCGACGGATCCAGAAGCTTCCTTATAAAAACTACAAGCGCCCCCACAAAACCGGCCGCTGAAAATACTGTTCCGAAAAATGTTGCCAGACGCAATGGAATGACCGTAAAATTCAGGCAGGACATAAACAGCTTCAGCCCTCTGCGGAAATTATAATTGGACTCTCCTACCTCTCTGGCAAAATGTTCAATTTCTATATTTGCGATATTATGTGTGGTGCGGAAAAAAAGTACCTGAAGAAAAATATTATACCCGTCATATCTGACCACTTCATCCCTGACATACTTCCTACAGCACCAGAAACTGCTCATCTGGATATCCTTCGGTCTGTCCAGAAGATGCCAGAGCAGAAATCTGCTGACAGCTCCTGTGATATTCTTTATCACAGAAAATTTTCTCTGCTTAAATACACCGAAAACAATGTCATATCCCTCTTCAATCTTTGCCAGAAACTGAGGAATCTGGGACGGATGGTTCTGCATATCATCATCCATTCCCACAATCAGATCACCTTCTGCCTGAGACATTGCTGCCATGATTGCATTATGCTGTCCAAAATTCTTTGCCAGATTAATGCCTTTCACATTGGGATAACGATCAGCCAGACAACAGATAGAGTTCCATGTACCGTCTCTGGAATAATCATTTACAAGAACAAACTCACATTCATATCTGTCCAGTTTATCAAATTCCTGTATAGCCAGTTCCACAACTTCTCCGATAGTGTGTTCTGAATTGTAACATGGTATAACAATAGATACCAACATTTCCTTTGTCTCTCCTTAATACCTGTTTATCACTTTCATATTACCGCCATATGATATGACGAAATTTTAACTTATAATATCTACAGGGAAAAAATCAGAATCCCCAGCATGATCAGTCCGATCCCTGCAAACTTTCTCTTTCCTATCTTCTCTCCCAGGAATAAATATCCCATAACCGTCACAAAAATATACCCTGCCGATTCCAGGATTGGCTGCATGGACAGGGGTATATTCTTCAGTGACAACATAGTCAGAATCACCGAACCAAAAAACATCCCGTATGCAAAAATAACCAGTGGATTGATATATTCCCGAATATGGTCTTTATAAGTTTTATTTGCCGCTTTTTTCAAAAGGATCTGAGAAACAGAAGATATAAATACCGAAAATAAAAGCAGACACACTGCACCTACGGATTTACTCATGCATCTCTCCTCCCTCATTCTCTGATTTCCGGCTGATTACCAGATAAATCCCCCAAAATATTACTGCGGCCCCTGCCAGCATATTCCATGTTATCTTTTCCCCAAAGATCAGTCTTCCCCAGATAATGCCCCAGATCAGAGTAACCGGTTTGTTTGCATATGCGACCGTCAGCGGCATCCTTTTCAATACCTGCTGCCAGATAATGGCATAGCCAAACATGATCACAAAAACCAGACCAAACCAGAATACAAACTGTATGGAAAAAATATTATCTGTATAACCGGATGCAAACTTCGAACACACCCCGCTTAAAGAACTGAACAGAAGACTTATATGTAACAGTAAAAACAGGCTCTTTTTTTCATTTATATAATTACTCATGCTATTTTCTCACAATCAAGCTATAAATTCAATGCTAATTTTAGACAAAACCTCAGCCAGACGATTCTCACATCCCTGCAGGTTTTTCCCTGTCAGGATCACCTGTCCGAGCCTGTCTCTTCCGTTTTCATAATGGCGGATTTCATCACCCGGGCTCACATTAAAAGAAAGATCTGCCAGATCCGGCTGCGGATTGTTTTCATTATGTATCTGTTTCAGGATCCCATCTTTATCAGAAGTAAGGATATGAGACAAAACTGCCGGTCTCAGGCTTTTCCCCGCAAACAGATTCTTTTCATCCATATCCATGGAAAGCCTGACGATTGCTTCATAATAGTTTATTCCATAATAAAGCCCTGCGATTTCCGGCAGACAGTTTCCTCCTGCCCTTCCCGTAATTTCAATCACATAAATCTTTCCGTCCTTCTCCATCAGATCGCAGTTTACAGGACAATTATCCATTCCAAGAGCATTCAAGGCCAGAATTACCTGCCTTCGCACTTCTTCTCCGAGAATTTCCTGCTTTCTGTATGGAACCGAATGTCCAATCGGTGTGGGCACAAACCCCGGATAATTTTCAATATTATTCGGAAGGCAATACAGAAGTTCCCCATCGCAGATCATTGCCTCACATCCCAGCATCTCGCCTTCAATAAATTCTTCCAGCAGACAATAATCTTTTCCGGTTGCTGTCATTGTATCTGCATAATGAGAGTAAACTTCTTCTTTTGTATTGCATCGAAAAATCCCTCTGCTTCCCATAAGATCTACTGCTTTAAGGATTACCGGGAATTTCAGGGTTCCGACTGCTGTTTCCAGCTCTTCTCTGTTTCGTATACAGATATGCCGCGCACAGTTTACACCATTCCTTACAAACGCTTCTTTCATAAGATATTTATCTGAGCATAACTTTCCTGCTTCCGCTGAAAGCCCCTTAAGCCCCATATGTTCACAGACATATCCCACAGAGCGGATTCCCGCATCCAGACAACAGGTAGCAATTCCATTGATCTTATGTTTCTGCGCTGCCTCCAGAACAGCTTCCGGATCTGAGATATCTGTATAAGAACACTCATCTGCCAATTGAAATCCCGGCCAGTCTCCCGGCGTACTGACAGCCACAGTTGCAATCCCCAGATCAGCCGCAGTCTTATACAGGGGAAGCTGAGAATAGCTTGCCCCAAGAATCATCAGTTTCTTCATTTCTATTTATCATCCTCCAGAAAATCAAAGAATAGCGGAAGACCTCCTGTATGGAGAAATAAAATATTTTTCCCTGTAATCTTCTGCTTTTTCAGATATTCCATCATACCATAAAAAGCCTTTCCTGTATATGTCATATCAAGAGGAATCCCATCACTGTCATAGACCTGTCGGATAGTCTGTGCTACTGCTTCAGAATAAGAAGCATACCCGCCTTCCATATATTCATCTGTAAAATATATTTTCTGTTCCCAGTTCTCCGACAGCATCTGTGAATAAAGTTCTGCATACTTTCGAACATTTCCGGCAATCACTTCTTTTCCGCGTTTCTCATTTCGGGATACGGAGATTCCTACGATTTTACAGTTATCTTCATATTTCAGGCTTCCTGCCAATAGACCGGACTGAGTAGCGTTGGTACTGGATGCAAGGAAAATATAATCGAAGAATGTATGATTTTCTTTCTCCCAGTTGTACAGTTCATCATATGTTTTCTCATAGGACCGCATAGGAATATGCTCATTTCCCTCACCCCTTGTATTTCCGTAAATATAATAGGGACGGTATCCTTTTTCCGTAAGTTCATCCATGGCTGTCTGCACAGCCTCTGCTATCGTCTGTTTGCCGCAGCGGATTTCTCTGACTCCCATCCTGCGGATAATACGGCTGTTATTCGTCTCGCGGTTATCCTTAATATCTTCTGTGTTGTGGATCATATAACACGGAACGGACAACTGATGGCAGAGAGTTGCCAGTATCCTGCAGAGATTGGAATGATAATTCCCATAAATGATCATACTGTCACAGTGCTTCTCTTTCATATCCTCCACAAATTCCCGGGCAAACCGAACCTTATTCCCCCCGAAAGAAAACGGAAGCAGATCATCTCGTTTCATATAGAAATGATTTTCTTTGTCATAACTGCCCAGTTTCTGGACTGGTGTTTCAAATATCTGGATTGGATTCACTTCCGGTCCCGGATGCAGAAGTTTCTCCATTTCTTCCATAGAATCTGTCTGAAGAATATAAAATCCCGGTCTGCTTCCACTATCCACAATAGATGCTCCCTCCACAGCACTTTCCTGCACAATTTTTCTGACAGTCTGTGGATAATTCTCCTTTATCCGGTTCAGATTGTGGATTTCTTTCATATTCATCAGAAAACGTATGGCAGAAACATGCTGTTTCACATTCTTCTTTATCTGAGGGGGATTTCCAGCAGCTACATCTATTACCATGCCCACAAAATCCTGTCCGGAAGATAATGGCACAAGATCTGAGCCTATACAGTCACCGCCCATTCTTGAACCAATCTCAATAATTCTTACATTTCCATCTCTGTCAATACGCAGCTCACTGTGCCCTGCGCCATTCTCCACTTTCAGGGCATCCAGTGCTGCAAAAACTGTTTTCCTGATTTTCTCTTTTATTTCCGGTTTCAATGGTGCAGGTTCCAGATGTCCGACTTCTATGTAATGAGGATTTCCTGTAGTATATTTCTTTGTGACAGCCAGAAGAGTGTGTCTGCCCTGATAACTGATCGTCTCTACACTGTATTCCGCACCTTTTATGTATTCCTCTATGATTGCTTTCTTTTCAAAAGACTGTTCTATTGCCCTGGAAACTGCAGCCTGCAATTCCTCCTCACGTTCTACCCTGGTAATCCCACGGCTTCCTGAACGGTCTGTAGGTTTCACAATGACCGGATAGTCCGGAACCTGTATTACGTCATTCTCCCCCACAACGCCAAAAAACGGAGTCCAGATCCCTGCCTTTAAAAATGCACTGCGCATCTGAAATTTGTTAGTGGAATTTTCAATACATTCTTTGCTGTTTCCCGGAAGTCCCAGTTTTTCTGCCAGATACTGTACTGTAATATTTGCCAGATCCGATCCTATGGTAGTGACTGCCTGCGGTCTGATCTGCTGACATATCTTTAGGATTTTTTCTTTTTCCGTAATGCTTATTTCATAAAAATAATCTGCATCTTTGGCTCCTGTCGCACCTTCTCTCCAGGCAAACACATGAGTTTCATATCCCATTTCATGAGCTTTCTGAATTAACGGTCTCTGAAAATCATTTGCACCTATGATCACAATTTTCTTCATGTCCACTCTCCTCATATTTGTGATTGCTGTATTTATTATACTACACTATTTCTATATTTCCATTTGAAAAAGACTCCGTAATTAAATTCCAGAGTCTTTTGGATCAAATTGCTTCTATTTCTTTTTATACTGTTTTATGCTTTTCCATCTTTCTGAAAATAGTAATCATAATCACTTCCTGTTTGTGCAAACTCCCTTGGAATCGAAGATGTACTTCTTTCCCGAAGCAGATTTCACAGTCATATTCCTGTACATGCAGGCCGTCTTTCTGTTAAAATAATACCATTTTCCATTCAGACGCAGCCATCCTGTATACGCATATCCCTGTTTATCTATATAATAACGGTTCTTTTTATAGGTACACCATCCACTGCATCTCTTTCCATTTTTATCAAAAATATATCTCTTGGAAGAGTCCGGGGAAATTAACATGATATTTTTATACATAAAACCGGATTTCGTATTAAAATAATACCAGCTTCCATCTAACTCCAGCCATCCAAGCTGAGCTTTTCCGTCTTTCTGGAAATAATAAGTTTTTTCCTTCACAGTCTGCCAGCCATACTGCCGTTTTCCGGTTTTATCTACATAATAAATACCATCCTCCAGATTAAGGATCTTGTTCTTCTGCACTTTTCCCTTTATATAATAATAGTAATCTCCGTTCTTCTCTTTCCAAAACTTCTCCGGTTCAGAGGGTACGGGAGTCGGTGTAGGAGTTGGTGTTTCCATAATAACTTTATCAGGCAGCTGTTTGCAATACCGGACAATGGCATTGGCATCTGCCTGACCGATCTTCTTCAATTTGGCATTGGAACTCAGGAATCTGGTAACATCTGACCGATTACTGATAAATGCATGCTCAATGATCACTCCCGGAATATTTGCCTCCACACTCTGTGCAACAATCCCATAATAATCTCGTGGTTTTCCATTAGGATATTTGCTTCCGCTTTCACTCATCCGGTATTCCATTCCCTTTGTTTCCGGAAAGCGGATACGAAGCCCCAGTTTTTTCAGTTCTTCCACCACATAACTGCCAAACAGCTTTTCCTGTACAGCCAGCTTTGGTCTGTAAGTTCCCTTGGAGATCATTACAGATGCACCATTGGGCGAAGAACTCTCAGAATCATTAATATGCTGACTTACCAGCAGATCAGCATGATACTGCTTTGCGATCATCACTCTCTCACTGAGTCCCTTTGTCTCATTTTTGGATTTGGTAAGATAAACCTCAATATTGTTCTCTTTACTTAATGCCTGCATCGTGTAATTGGCAATCTTCCAGTTGATCTCCTCTTCTCGGTATACCTTACCTTTATATACAGCACTGGCACCTGACTCTCCGCCCCCATGTCCCGGATCCAATACTACTACATGCTTCTGTACTGATGTTGTTTCACTATCTGCATATACTGATGTTCCGGCAGACAAGCTTGAAATTCCCACTGCTGCTGCTAAAACGATGCCTATTATTTTCTTCGTCTTTTTCATTTTCATCCTTCTTTTCATTTATTTTTTCTTATACTGTCTGATACATATACCATCTTTGTCAAATACAGATACTATCTTTCTGGCACTGGTCAGGGTAATATTTTCTGCCCGGGTCCCTGAAAGCTTAGAACTGCCTTTATAAAAATAATACTTTTTACCCTGATATGTCAACCAGCCTTTATATGCTTTTCCATTTTTCTGGAAATAATAGGTATGATATACTCCACTTTCTTTTACTCTGAACATACCATTTTGGTATCTGACACCATCCTTGCCAAAGAAATAGATATCCCCGTTTGTCCTGGTTACCCGGCGGTTTTTATACATCCATCCCTTTTTGGCATGGAACCAGTAATATTTACCGTCAATCTTTTTCATCCCCTTAGCTGCAGCACCGTTTTCCGAAAAATAATAGGTTTTTCCCTCTATTGTCTGCCAGCCTGTAGCTTTCACTCCTTCAGTATAATAGCAGAGGGTGCCATCCTCCTCTATCCAGCCATTTTTGACAGGCTCCTGTACACTGTCTCCGTCCTGATCCGGCTTTACAGAAGGTGTATAATTGGAATCCGCCTTCCATCTGGGCGTAATCTTTCTGGTGTAATCTACATATCCAAAATCCACATCTACATCATTCTCTGCGGGAATTCCAGGAATCAGCCCTCTGGTAGAGTTCAGTCTATTTGCAGTATTTCCGTCTGTAGCCTGCCATATTGTATAGGAATAGCGTTCTGCATCCGGAGCCTGAATAGCATCTCCGTACCTGGCGATCCACACATCCAGACCGGATAAAAGGCTCCAGTCCACATAAGTATCATGCCAGTATGTATTACAATAGACCATAGGATAGTATCCTGCCTTCCGTACCTCATTGCAAAAAGTCAGCACCAGTCTGGAAATCTCTGTAGAAGAAAGCTTCTGCATCCCACTATATTCCAGGTCATAAACTACCGGATAAGAAACCTTATAACCGTCCATTTTCGAAATAGCAAGCTGAGCCTCTTTCAAGGCTGTTTCTGTACTTGTCGCAGTGCTGAACACATAGGTTCCCACAGGAACACCTGCCAGCTCTGCCTGGGTCATATTATAATCATAGGTTTTATCTATATAGTTCAAACCATAAGAAACTCTCACAAGTGCGAAATCAATCCCTGCGTTCTTAACCTTTGTCCAGTTTATTTTCCCCTGCCATTCAGAAACATCCATTCCCCATGTAATAGCTCCCGGTATAGCCACGCCGCTGCCGTTATAGCAGACCCCGTTTATTTTTTTCCATGCTTTGGGGGATACCTTTTTTTCAGTTTTCTCTGAAGCCCCTGCTGAGGGTACACCTTCCAGTTCTTCCTCTGCCACTGTGCTTCGCCTGTCATAATGAGGATTGGCCTTCGCAGAATGCAATGGAAATGCCATACATACAGATATCGCCAGCAATCCTGCCAGCAGTCCCTTTTTCACATAATCCGCTTTTCTCATACTTTTTCTCCTGTTCATTCATATTCTGTTTTTTATTCGTCAAGCGGATATTCCCAATCCGCTTCGCTACTTGATTCGGTCAAATTTATAATCACTATTGTGTTTCTTTGTTGTCTTATATATTTGTTACATTTTTGTTAAGAATATTATACACGTTCCCCTCTTATCTTGCAAGACAACAGTTACAACTGAGCAGGAGACTTACTTCATTTAATGAAAAAAACAAAAAGCGTATCGGGATTCATCAACCCGAAACGCTTTTCTTTTGTTCATTATATGTTTACTATGCTGCAGGATCTGTAGGATCAAAATTTCCTGCCCCTCTCAGAGGAGTAATTGGTTTCTTTCCAAGCGGTCCCTTAAAGACGTCATCTGCTTTGTACTTTCCATCCATAATGTGGATAACAGAACCATTGCAGTTTTCATATACCCATTTTGCATCAGCAACACATGCACGGATACAACCATGGGATGCCGGCTGTCCAAGCTTCAAGTACTCTCCAACCGGAAGATTATAACGGTTAGGCTGACCGCAGGCAATAGAATGAATAAAGATTCCTCCCTGTCCGCATCCATCTACATGAGTTCCGTACTGTCCCCAGGATGGTCCCATCAATGGCTGCCATACAGCACTACGGCTAAGTCTGTAGGTTCCCGTCCAGGTAGGTGTTCCCGGCAAGCCTACGGATACGCGGATTGTCTTGATCGGTATTGTCTTGGAAGAATCCGTATAAACAGTCATAACACCATTAACCCTGTCAACTTCCAGGAAATAAGAACTTCTTCTGTACATACTGGTCACATCTGAAATTCTGTATCCATTTTTATCAAAGTAGTAAAGTACACCATTTACTCTCAGGCTGGTATTTTTTGCAAATCCATTTCCATTTGGATCAATGTATTTCACCAGATTCTGTGCATTACTTACAATTACCCATCCTGTACTGTATTTTCCGGTAGCATCCAGATATCCGTTAACACCATTCTTCTTCATGAACTGATTGGTCTGTACTTTGTAATTCTTCAGATAATACCAGGATCCATTATACTTTTTCCATCTGTCTGTATACAGACCGCCGGTGGAAGATGCAATATACCAGTTATTCCTGTAACGCACCATGGTATTTTTGTACATAGTTCCCTTGTGGACCTGTGCATTGGAAACCTCAAACAGATACATTTTTCCGTTCATTTTTGTAAGACCACTGGCCAGTTTTCCGCTTGGGGTAAAATACAACCCAGCTGAGGTCAGCTTATCTGTATAATGATTTCCCTTGGAATCAAAGTAGAACCATCCCACATACTTACCATTTGTTCTTGTGATCTTCTGCCATCCGTGCTTCTCTTCTACTCTGCCCGGAGTTTTTCCGAAATAATAATAATGATTTCCTACACGGTTCCATCTGTTTTTCCAGGAAACTCTTTTACCATTGGCAGCAAAATAATATCTGTAGTTATTGTATCTTACCAGTGTATCTCTGTAGATCACACCGTTTTTATCTGTTGCATAATAAGCTCCATTGGCAGCCTTTTTCATGGTGCTTTTCAGGATATAGCCATTGGCATCCAGCAGATAAGTGGAATCTCCTTTGATATTTTTGTCCAGTTTTGTGGCAGTTACATCACGCTTATAATACTTACCGATATCCTTAATATCAGCACCCATGCTGTAATAGAGCCAACGTTCCCCTTTGCTGTCAATCACCTGTCTCCAGCCTTCATGGAACATCCGTCCCGGAATTGTACTGTTTTCTTCAAAATAATACTGATTGGAAACTCCGTTTACAGTCAATGTGATATCTCCTGTCCGCGGTTTTCCGTTTTCATCCAGACAGTAATATTCACCATCGATCTTAAAGTAACCAGTGTATGTTCCGGTTTCCTTCTGTTTCTTTTCCAGCTGTGTAATGGTTTCCTGCACACCATTGGCATCAAAATAACGGAATACGCTGCCGTCCCACTGCCAGGTTGCTTTCTTCTGCTGTCCTACTGTAGAAGCATAGGGAGTTACAGCTTCATTTTCACAGCCCGGATATGCAACCGCTTCCTCTACTGTTGTAAAATAATACTGTACAGTATCCTCAGTGGCTTCTGCTGCACCAACTACAGCTTCTGCGCTGCTCTCTGCTTCTTCCACTTCGGTGGTAACATCTGCTGTTTCCGGATTTACCTCAGCCTGTCCGGTCACCATATAACCATTTTCATCAAAAAGGTAACATCCTGTATGTAATTCCCCTTTGTACTCCGTGCTGATTTCCACAAGACCATCTGCTGCTGTATAAAAGCTCTCCGATGGAAGCTCGTTCTGCTGTACGGAAGCCTCTGAAGCATCCGGCTGTACGGAAGCTTCCTCAACTATTTCAGGGGAAGCTGTCTCATCCTCTACTTCCGGCTGCGCATAAACCTCCTCTGCTGCATCTGTCCCAAACTCAGCAGATACCTGGTTTTTCTCTTCTGCTTCCGGTGCAGTCACTGTTTTGTGTAATTTAAAATGTCCGTTTTCCTGAACCCAGTCTTCAGCCTGGACAACCACTGCTGTCCCGGTCTCCAGAGAACCATCTGCTACAACAGTTCCGGCCGTTACAGTAGATAACTCATCCTCTACATCAGAACTGAACTCATCCTGTATGTGGTCAGCCTCATCTGTCTGAGCATCCTGCTCATCCCCATCGCCTGCAGAAAACACATCAACATTTTCTGTTTCTTCCATTTCTGCCTGAACCATCTCGCTGTCCGGTGAACTGAATGCCGCTGCTCCTGCTTCTCCCACAGTAGCCAGACTTAACGTCAGTCCCAACATCACTGCAACCAATCTTTTCTTCACAATAACATCCTCCTTCTTATATTTCCCTATATCCGGAATTCACAGCTTTATTCTCCCAGTCCGTCATCAATTGCTCCTGTCAGACTGTCCAGAGCCTCCTGCTCATCAATTCCTTCACATATAAGTTCTATTTCATCCCCACATTTTATACAGGCACCCAATACACTGAGTACACTCTTTGCATTGGCAGTTCCTCCACAGTAAGCAAAAGTTACCTTAGACTGATATTTTATTGCCTCATTGCAGAGGATTCCTGCTGGTCTCAGATGAAGACCCGTGGGATTCTTAATTGTTACTTTCTTACTGACCATTCTCTTTACCTCTTATCACTTGCTCTCATCTGAAACGGAGGCGGGCGAGATCACAACCTCTGTATAGACATCCTCCACCATTTCATATCCATCCGGAAGGCTCAGCTTTACAGGAACCTTATAGTTTCCGACTTGCTTATCCTTCAGATCTATCTCAGCCTTAACATCCTCATCAATATTCAGATCTGCCAGATCCTCTGATTCTGATCTAATCCTGAGGGCAATCTGTGCAGTTTCAAATGTTACCTGCAGATTATCCGGTTTATTCTTAACCTCTATATTCTTGGTCGGCAAATTAAATTCCTGGCTTCCAACCGGAAGAATACTCACCGTTACCCACACATCTTCACTGGAATCACTGGTAAGCTTCACATTATCCGGAAGGAGATTCTTCAGACTGATTTTTCTCTCCACATCCTTGGATTCACCTGAAATATCAATACGATCTGCCGGAATAGTAATCATATTATCATTTTCAGACAAACTCTCCAGATCCTCTGTATTTCCTGCAACGCTGATCGTATCCGGCACAGTCTTCACAGATCCAACCTGGTATCCGCCAGCAGGTGTTCCTACATATCCTGCTGCAATTTTAACTCCTGTGCGGATTTTCCAGAGCTTGGCAGTAACAACAACCTTGGCATTATTCTCAATTCTCAGAGAATTCATCTCCGATTCAGAAAGTGCCTCCTGATTCTTATCATAGATCGTAAGATTTACTTCCTGGGTATAGTCCTCTGTATTGCCATCCAGGGCAATAGCAGCATTTACCTTATCTATTTTATTCACCAGGGTTTTGGGACCTGTAATTCTTATTTTCTCCGGACTGGCAGTCAGGCTTCCCACCTCATAATCCTTTCCCGGCTTTGTGTCTCCCTTACTCACATTCACCACAAATTCCTGGGTTTCTTTTTCATCCAGATTAACCGTAAGATTCTGAGGTGTAACCTTAATATCACTTGGCAACACTCCAGATGCCGAACAGGTGACTGTGATCGGAACCATCACCGGATCTGTGTCCAAACTTACCGCCTGCTGCAGATCTGCCACAGCTGTAATATCTGACAGCCTGATCCTGTCTCTGATCTTTTTACTTGCAGTAATAGCAACCCTTACAGAATCCTGGTTTTCTTCCGGCATACACATTTTACCGATGGTATCTGAAGATTCTACATATTCCTTATTGATCAGTTCCACATCTGTAATCGTATAATAATTCGTACCAACAGGATTATCGATATTCACTACAATTAGCCATACAACAATTGCGATTGCCACAGACATGATCTTCAAAGAAAGATTATCAGTGATTTTTCTCTTCTTCATGCTTCATTCTTCCTTTCAGTAAATGCCGAAGCTTGCTGTTGTCTACAACCTGTTTATTCTGAGCCCTTACCAGAATCTCTCTGAGTTTGGCACTGTTTACTCCCCGGATCAATCTTCCATTCTGAGCCACAGATACCTGTCCTGTCTCCTCCGATACAATAATCGTCACAGAATCTGTCTGTTCACTGATTCCAACACCTGCTCTGTGCCGTGTTCCCAGCTGTTTACTCAGTTCCATATTATCTGAAAGAGGCAAGTAACAGGTTGCTGCCACAATTCGGTTCTCTCTCACGATCACAGCTCCGTCATGAAGCGGAGTATTGTGTTCAAAAATATTGATCAGAAGCTGGCTGGTCAGAATTGCATCCACATTAATACCTGTACGAATATAATCTGTCAGCTTTTCCTCCTGCTCAATCACAATCAATGCCCCTGTCTTTACTTCTCCCATGTCAAAGCATGCCTTCACCAGTTCACTGATTGTTTTATCTGTAAATCTCTCCTTAACCTCCTTGCCCGCGTCAAAGGGAATGAGGGCAGCCATGATCTTCTTTTGTCCCAGCTGCTCCAGAACTTTACGAAGCTCCGGCTGGAATATAACGATCACACCTACGATCAAAGTGCTGGCCAGATTGGAAAAAATCCACAAAATGGTATTCATCTTGAAGATATAAGCAACAAGGATAAACAGGAGAACTACCAGAATTCCTTTCAGCAGGGTATAAGCATGGGTATATTTTATCCATACCATGAACTGATATACAAAAAAAGCGATCAGTGCAATCTGAATAATGTCGATTATGCCTACCTTGGGAAAAGCGATTCTTGATAACATTTCCACCAGATTTCCCGCAATATTCTGCATAACGTTCTCCTTTCCAAAATAACAGAGCGCCCCCGGTTATTTTAAATCTGTAATTCGAATTTTATAAATCTTTTAAAGATTCTTCCAGTTTTTTCTCAAAATCTGAGGGATCCACCTCATTCTGCCTGACCACAGGCACTGCATCTGCAGCCTGCTGTGATGCAGTATTTTCACCGTGGAAAATAGGATTTGCATAGGAAACCACCTGATCCTCCACTGCTGTATCCTCTTTTACAGGTTCCGCATTTATCTTCTTGATACTCCGCTCAGAAGTAGCTACCGCTGCCTTGGGAACAGCTTTCACATAGTAATAATACTCATCATCCTCATATTCCAGTCTCTCGGTCCGGCTGTAATCTCCACCAAATACCAGAAATTCCAGAAGTAATCCTACCACTACAGATACTACTGTATAAATAATAGTCTGCACAATATTAATATTCAGTCCAAAATAGAAACCACCGGCCAGAATTATGAGCACATAAACCACGCCGCCCATTACAATGGAAATTCTCCATGCATAATCAAAAGAACGGGTACGGATCAGATTCACAAGGAGGATCACCGCCACAAAAGCCACCACTGTGATCCACATTCCCCAGTTCTGTACTACTCCGTCTGCCAGAAGCTTCAGCTTATCTGTCATAAGAACATCCGGATTCTCCAGAAGCTTATGCTGCACCTTCAGAAAACGAATAAAATAATAAACAATTACTCCACAGCCTGCCGGAAGCGCAGAAACTGCACTGCTTAACAAACCACTTCCAATAGGAAGAAGAGCCGGTATTCTGAATCCGAAAGAAAGAGGAGTAAATACCAGTACCAGATTTGTACCTGAACTGAATCTCAGAAAAAGGATCAGCATAAATAAGATCAGTAACAGCAGAAAACCTGCCACTTCCACCCCCAACGCATACCCGTGAGCAATCATCAGAGCAAAACCTGCAAAAATCATAACTCCGGAAGGTAAAATCGAACAGATCAGAGCCAGGATAAGAACAATAAATATATTATTGAGCTGGCTCATATATCCCATATTTACATTGATCCATGTAAAATACAAAAATGCCAGAATACAACGAAGCACCGGCAGGATATAAATTTCATACTGCCCATATAAATTTTTAATCTTCTGTTTTAATTCAAGTAATGCTGTCATTTTTTATACCCTCCTGGAATTCCTCTGGCCGAGGATTTTTTCTCTTCACGTCCATATATCTTGTTCAGCTGTATCAGTTCACTGTAATATTTTTTCACGCTTTTTTTGGCACGGTGATACTTCACAGAATACTGTATGTATGTAAGCAGTGAGAAAACGATCAACACGGCCACATACCCCACAACAATCTCTGTTCCCAGCTTTACCAGATTCATTTTATGGATATTCTCCATCAGGTATTCTCCGAAATATGCTGCAACTCCAGCCAGTGCCAGGCCATATCCTATGGTCACAAGGAAAAAATTCTTGATCAGAGCCAGACCGATATAATCACTTCTGTAATATTTACTCACCGGAAGATATTTTTTCCCCTCTCCCTGTTCATACATTGCAAGCTTATTCATGATTTTTATCTTTTCTTCATTTAACATAAATAACTCCTTAAACGCACGTGAACTTGTAATCATACAGATTAATTGTATCATACATCATCGGTTAATGAAAGCCTTAAATCCAATTTATATCCTGCCGATACACACAGTGAGAAAATAAACTGCCGATGCCCCTTTTTTCTTCAGACAGGAAGCCATGGCATCTATGGTACTGCCAGTAGTATAAACATCATCCACCACCAGAATCCTCTTTCCCAACACATCTTCATTTACCAGAAAGGCTTCCTCCAGATTTTTTCTTCTCTGTACTGCACTGAGCTTTTTCTGAGATTTTGTCTTCCGGATTTTAAGAACCAGCTCCTGGCTGACAGGAATTCCTGTGTAACTGCCCAGTTTTTCTGCAAGAAATGCAGCCTGATTAAATCCCCGCATCCGAAGCTTTGTACGATGTACAGGCACAGGCACGATTAGATCCGGATTCCAGTCTCTTACATCCCTGTTGCCGTAAAGATACATTGCCCTGGCATAAAACTCTCCGTATTCCCTGCATCCACTGTATTTATATCTGAGAACAGATTTTCGCATCCTGTCATCATATACAAAGATACCTCTGCCCTGATCAAAAATGTGGGGATGCCTGAGACAATCTGCGCAGTATTCCCCTTTTTCCACAGGCTTCCCACACAAATAGCATCTGGGCTGACCGATAGGTTTCAGTTTTTTTTCACATTCCGGACAGATCAGTCTGTTCTGATCCTTTAGTATTTTCTGACACACCGGACAACATCTGGGGTAAAAAACATTCAAGATATTTCTCAGCAGTGAATTCACTCTTCGCCTTTCTTTATTGACTCATTCAGCTCCCGGATCCGCTCATCCAGGGCACTGTAACGTTTCTGCTGTTTTTCATTGCGAATCATCTCCGCAAAGGTTTCCTCACTGCCTACCACAGTTACACATTTCCTGGCTCTGGTCACAGCAGTATACAAAAGGTTTCTGTTTAAAAGCATCTGAGGGCCGGACAAAACAGGCAGGATCACTGCCGGATATTCCGAACCCTGGGATTTATGTATGGTAATGGCGTAGGCCAGCTCCAGCTCCTCCAGCTGCTTAAAAGAATAGGTTGCAAAACGTCCATCCTCAAACTCAACCTCCGCAGTTTCGGCAAATTCATTAATCTCACGTAAAATTCCGGTATCACCGTTAAAAACTCCAATTCCCTTTTCTACCGGGATCCCGTATCTTCCTCTGACCTCCCATTCCATCTGATAATCATTCTTGATCTGCATTACCTTATCCCCCTGACGGAACAGGCGGTCTCCCAGTGTTTTTTCCTTTTTGGAACCATCCTGAGGATTCAGATATCTCTGGAGCATCTGGTTTAGCCGTTCCACTCCCAGAAGACCTTTTCGCATGGGTGTCAGTACCTGGATTTCAAAAGGTCTGGCATTTACATATCTGGGCAGCTTATCCTGGATCAACGCAATCACCACACGGATGATCATATCCGCATCATATCTCTTCAGGAAAAAGAAATCTCGGCTTTTATTATGGATCTCTACCGGTTCTCCACGGTTGATCTTATGGGCATTCACCACAATGTCACTTTCAGAAGCCTGACGGAAGATCTTCGTCAGCTCTATCACCGGAAAGCAGCCGCTGTGGATAATATCTCTCAGCACATTTCCCGGTCCCACACTGGGGAGCTGGTTTTCATCCCCTACCAGGATCAGTCTGGTTCCCGCTGTAATTGCCAAAAGCAGGGAATGCATCAGATGAATATCCACCATAGACATCTCATCA
Source organism: Blautia sp. HCP3S3_C12 (assembly GCF_052064155.1). Taxonomy (NCBI): domain Bacteria; kingdom Bacillati; phylum Bacillota; class Clostridia; order Lachnospirales; family Lachnospiraceae; genus Blautia; species Blautia sp. HCP3S3_C12. Next base: position 150,558 of record NZ_JBQHWC010000003.1, read on the forward strand.
ATAATAATCACATCTGCCTCCAGAGGATTCTGTGCATTTCTCTCAAAATGCACAGCCCCTGTACTTCTGTCATCCTCCGGCATCCCATTCAGCTCCAGAAGTCTGTGTATGGTCTGTGCCTCATATCCGGTAGCCTCTGTCATTCGTTTGGCTGCCCTGCCTGTAGGTGCAGCCAGCCGAAGCTCAGCACCTTCTCCCTCAAAAAATCGGATGATTGCATTGATCGTAGTTGTTTTTCCTGTACCTGGTCCTCCGGTCAGTATGAAAAGTCCATGGCCAGCTGCTTCTGTCACTGCTTTTTTCTGCATTTCATCCAGCACTGTACCTGTTTCCTTTTCAATAGATGCGATCCTCTTTTCTACAATATTCTCATCCTCAGGACAACAGATATTCAACTCACAGAGCATTCTGGCAGTATTCAGCTCCAGATAATAATACTGGCTGGGATAGATGATTTTTTCGCCCTTCTTTTCCTGCATTACCAGCTTTCTGTCCAAAAGCATATCCATTAGATGCTTCTCCATATAAGATTCATCCACTCCCAGAAGCTTTGCACATCTGGCAAAAAGCTGATCCTTTGGAAGGTACGTATGTCCTTCTCCCGAAGCCTGCAGCAAAGTATACAACATTCCACTGCGGATTCTGTAATCTGAATCTGCATGGATTCCTATTCTGGCTGCAATCTCATCTGCGATCTTAAATCCTACCCCCGAAATGTCCTCTGCCAGTCTGTAGGGATTTTCCTGCAGTACTGTATAAAGGGAATCCTTGTACTTCTGATATATTTTAGCTCCCAGATTCAGAGAAATCCCATACTTCTGCAAAAAAATCATAGCCTTGCGCATTTCTGTTTTTTCTGTTACCTGAGCTGCAATTTCTCTAGCTTTCTTCTCGCTGATTCCCTTCACTTCAGCCAGTCTCTCCGGTTCCTCTTCCACAATCCGGATGGTATCCTCGCCAAATCTGCGCACAATCCTGGCTGCCAGTGCTGCACCAATACCTTTGATCGCTCCGGAACCCAGATATCGTTCCATAGCATATGTGTCCTCCGGAATCTTCTCTACAAAAGATGAAATCTGAAACTGTTTTCCATATACAGGATGATGGGTATAAATACCGGATGCCTGGATGGTTGTCCCCTGCGATACAGCCGGAAAGCTTCCCACGCAGGTTAGTTCTTCCTCGTTTTCTGAATTTTTCACCACCATAACTGTATAACCATTTTCTTCATTTCTAAAAATGATATGATCTATATATCCTGTAACAGTTTCACTCATTTATTTTCTTCCTTTCCCTGATCCGTCCAATCTATGAGGTAAATTACTGCTTGCCATTGAAGTCATAACCCATTCCTAAAGCAAAAAGGCTGCCATATAAGCATATATAATATCCAAAAATGCTTACTCCGGCAACCCTCTTTCATTTATCCGTCGAGCCTGGCCACGACTTCTGCATATTTTCCTGTACCTACTGCAACTACACCCATTGCATTCTGCACTGTCAGCGTACTCACACCGGTTCTCTGCTCGATCAATGCGTCCATTCCATGAAGTAATGCCCCACCTCCGGTAAGGACAATTCCCCTGTCCACAATATCTGCTGCCAGTTCCGGAGGGGTCTTCTCAAGAACCCCATGAACTGCTTCCACGATTTGTCCTGTAGCATCCTTAAGGGCCACCCGGATTTCCTCTGAGGTAAGTGTAACAACCTTGGGAAGTCCTGTGTTTATATTACGTCCCTTTACCTCCATAGTTCTGGGGTCTGGTTCCTCACAGGCAGTTCCGATCTGTATTTTAATCTTCTCTGCCATATCTTCTCCTATAAAAAGGCCATGACTTTTTCTGGCATAATTCATGATCGCCTGGTTAAAAATATCTCCGGCCACCTTGATAGAAGCAGAAACAACTACTCCTCCCATGGAAATCACTGCAACATCTGTAGTTCCGGCGCCAATATCCACTACCAGATTTCCAAAGGGCTTGGTCACATCCAGTCCTGCTCCGATGGCTGCTGCAATAGGCTCCTCCACCATATAAACATTCCTGGCTCCCGCCTGATAAGTAGCTTCCTCTACTGCCTTTCTCTCAATCTCTGTAATTCCGCTTGGAACACAAATACTGATCCTGGGCTTACGGAAAGCACGCCTTCCCATTGCTTTGGAAATAAAATATTTCAGCATTTTTTCCATAACATTATAATCTACGATCACGCCCTGTCGGATAGGGCGGATAATCTCCATATCAGAAGTAATGTGTGCCTCCGCACTGCGTGCTTCTTCCCCGATTGCTCTGATCTTCTCTGTATTTTTATCATAAACTACAACGGAAGGCTCATTAAGCACCAGACCTCTTGTTGTAGAATAAGCCAGACTGTTCCTGGTCCCCAGGTCAATTCCAATATCACTTGCAGGCATAGGAATCCCCTTTCTTTCTGTTTTGATCAAGCGGATAAAATCATCCGCTCTGCTGTTTGCGTATTCATTATATACAACTTTTATTGAAAAAGAAAGCCCTGCAATGTTATTTCAGATATTATTCCAGGTATTTTTTCACATATTTTCCGGTATAAGAAACCGGTGACTGTGCTACTTCCTCCGGTGTTCCACAAGCAACTACCGTACCTCCCTTGTCGCCCCCTTCCGGACCAATATCAATAATATAATCGGCTGTCTTGATCACATCCAGATTATGTTCGATGACTACTACCGTATTGCCGCCCTCTGATAATCGTTTCAGAATCTCTACAAGTTTATGCACATCAGCAAAATGAAGGCCTGTTGTGGGTTCATCCAGAATATAGATGGTTTTGCCTGTACTTCTCTTACTCAATTCTGTGGCAAGCTTGATCCTCTGGGCTTCTCCTCCGGAAAGCTCTGTAGAAGGCTGTCCCAGGCGGATATAAGAAAGTCCCACATCATAAAGGGTCTGGATCTTTCTTTTAATCGAAGGAACATTTTCAAAAAAGGTCAGTGCCTCCTCCACAGTCATATTCAATACATCGTAAATACTCTTGTCCTTATATTTTACTTCCAGAGTTTCTCTGTTATAGCGTTTTCCCTTGCAGACTTCACAGGGCACATATACATCCGGAAGAAAATGCATCTCTATCTTAATAATACCGTCACCACTGCAGGCCTCACATCTGCCGCCTTTCACATTAAAGCTGAAGCGTCCCTTCTTGTAACCTCTCGCCTTGGCATCTGCTGTGGCCGCAAAAAGATCCCTGATCTGATCAAACACTCCGGTATAAGTTGCAGGATTGGATCTGGGTGTACGCCCGATCGGTGACTGGTCAATATTGATCACCTTGTCAAGCTGGTCTACTCCCAGAATATCCTTATGTTTACCAGGAATCACTCTGGCCCGGTTCAGATCTCTGGCCAGACGCTTATACAGAATCTCATTGATCAGAGAACTCTTACCTGATCCGGAAACTCCGGTAATGCAGGTCATAATCCCCAACGGAACTTTCACATCAATATTCTTAAGATTATTCTCTGCTGCCCCTTTGATTGTAAGGAACCCGGTGGGTTTACGTCTCTGCGCAGGCACCGGAATCTTTAATTTTCCACTCAGATAAGCTCCTGTAATAGAATTTTCATTCCTCATCAGATCTTCGGCTGTTCCCATAGCAACCAGCTGTCCACCATGCTCTCCTGCTCCCGGCCCGATATCCACAATGCAGTCTGCAGCACGCATGGTATCCTCATCATGTTCTACAACGATCAGACTGTTTCCCAGATCACGAAGCTTCATCAGAGAACTGAGAAGCCTGTCATTGTCTCTCTGATGAAGTCCGATACTGGGCTCATCCAGAATATAGGCAACACCTACCAGACCGGAGCCGATCTGTGTAGCCAGACGGATCCTTTGTGCTTCCCCGCCGGAAAGAGTACCCGTAGCACGGCCCAAGGACAAATAATCCAGACCTACATCAGACAGAAAGCTGACTCTCGCTCTGATTTCCTTCAGTATCTGCTTACCGATCAGCAATTGCTGTTCCGATAACTGCATATCCGCCAGAAAAGCCTTCAGCTTCTCTATAGAAAGATTGGTAATCTCATAGATATTCTTATCTGCCACTGTTACAGCCAGGGATTCTTTCTTCAGTCTCTGTCCTTTACAGGTTTTACAGGGAGTGATGCGCATAAAAGACTCATACTCCTGCTTCATGGTATCTGAGCCTGTCTCCCGGTATCTCTGCTCCACATTTCGGATCAGTCCCGGGAATGCCACATCATAAACACCCTCTCCGCGCTGGCCTTTATAATAAACCTTAACAGAATGCCCATTGGTTCCATTAATCAGGATATCCTTGATCTTCTCCGGATAATTCTCAAACGGGGTTGCCAGACTGAAATCATATTCCCTGGCAAGTGCATCCAGGATTGCTCTGGAAAAACTGCCCTCGCTTGTACATGACTGCCATCCTGTCACCACAATGGCACCCTCAAGGATGCTCAATGATTTATCCGGAATCATCAGATCAATGTCAAATTCCATCTTATATCCCAGTCCCAGACAGTCCGGGCAGGCACCAAAGGGATTGTTGAAGGAAAAACTTCTGGGCTCGATCTCATCAATACTCACTTCACAGTCCGGACAGGAGAAACTCTGGCTGAAATTATGGATATTCCCATCCATGGTATCTACCATCAAAAGCCCTTCTGCCAGCTCCAGTACAGTCTCAATGGAATCGGACAGCCTCTTCTCGATCCCCGGCTTTACGATCAGACGGTCTACAACGATCTCTATATTATGTTTGATATTCTTATCCAGACTGATCTCCTCAGATAATTCGTACATATTTCCATCAATCTGCACACGGACGTAACCGCTTCGCTTGGCCTGCTCCAGAAGCTTGGCATGGGTTCCCTTACGTCCTCTCACAACAGGAGCCAGCAGTTGAATCTTTGTTCTCTCAGGAAAAGACATAATACTGTCCACCATCTGGTCTACTGTCTGCTTCTTAATCTCTCTTCCGCATTTGGGACAATGGGGAATTCCCACTCTGGCATACAGAAGTCTGAAATAGTCATAAATCTCCGTCACAGTCCCTACTGTGGAACGTGGATTGCGGTTAGTCGATTTCTGATCAATGGAAATGGCAGGGGGCAAGCCCTCGATACTCTCCACATCCGGCTTCTCCATCTGCCCCAGGAACTGTCTCGCATAAGAAGAAAGGGATTCCATATATCGTCTCTGTCCCTCTGCATAAATGGTATCAAAAGCCAGTGATGACTTGCCGGAACCGCTCAGTCCGGTAAGCACCACAAACTGGTCTCTGGGAATATCCACACTTAAATTCTTAAGATTGTTTACATTGGCGCCTCTGATTCTGATAAATTGTTTCTTCGTTGTATCCGCAGCCATTTCTGCCTCCTGTTTCCTATAGTACTTCATTCCACCACTTCATTTCCGAATTCTGTTCCCAGTATAATATAGGAACATTTGTTCGTCAAGCTGTTTACAGCAAAAATTCCGCCATAATCGAATTACTTACATGGATTCCTTCCCTGCTTAGGAAAATCCTGCCGTCTTTCTCCAACAGCAGTTCCATGGACTCATATTTCTCCAGAACCTCTCCATATACTGACTCTATTGTACAGCCAAAACACCTCTGAAAATCAGCCTTTGAGATTCCCTTCGTCATGCGAAGCCCAAGAAACATAAACTCTGCCATCTCATCTTCTCTTGTGAGGGATGGCTCTTTTTCCCTTATTTTTTCCGGATTTTTGCTGTTTTCCAGATATTTTTTCATATCTGCCGTATTGGCAAAACGTTCTTTTCCATAAAGAGAAGAAGCTCCCAGACCAAATCCCAGGTAATCCTGTCTGGTCCAGTAGCCTACGTTATGTCTGCATTCCCTTCCTTTTCTGGCATAATTGGAAATCTCATACTGTTCAAACCCATATTCCTTCAGGATCTGCGCAGTTGCCTCATACATATTGTATTCTGTATCTTCATCAGGCAGATTAAGCTTCCGCGCAGCAAAAGGTGTCCCCTCTTCCACGATCAGGCTATATGCAGAAATATGTTCCGGTTCCAATTCTGCAACTGTGCGCAGATTTTTCACCCATCCCTCATAGGTCTGATCCGGGATCGCACTCATTAAATCAATGTTAATATTGTCAAATCCAACTGTCCTTGCCTCTTGATAGGTTTCCAAAAACTGCCCGTAATTATGAATCCTTCCCAGAATTTTCAACTCCCTGTCCTCAGGGGACTGCAGTCCTATACTCAATCGGTTGATTCCCATTTCTCTGTATGCCTGAAGCTTTCCGATATTTGCTGTTCCAGGATTTACCTCTATGGTAATCTCTGCATCCTCTTCCATTTTAAATCTGTTTCTGATTTCTCTCAGTATATCTCCCAGCAGTCTCTCATCCAGCACAGAAGGAGTGCCTCCTCCAATAAATATGGAGGATACACTCCTTCCTTCACCTTCCTCTACTGCCTGTATTTCCCTCAGAAGAGCCTGTACATAATCAGCCTGCTCTTCTGGTCCCGAAGGCCCTGAAAGGAAATCACAGTAATCACATTTTCTGATACAGAACGGAATGTGGATATAGATTTCCATGGGAGAATTTTCTTTCCTATTCTTCATTTTCCCCTGCCAGATATTCATTCACCATTGTCAGGTTTCCGTTTGTAGTAACCGCTGCAGAGTCCACCTGTTCCACAGAAGGAGTAGGTGTATTAGAAGGCGCCGCCACAGTAATAGGCAGCACCTTGGAAGAAGCCGCATCCAATTCCTTCTTTTTTCCACAGCCAGCTATTATGACACAGGATAAACCTGTCAGTAAAATGACCACTGCCCTTCTATTTATTTTCATCATGCCAAACACCCTCTATTCTTCTGTGCGGTTTTTATTTATCATCCAGCTTCAGTACACTCATAAAGGCTTTCTGCGGGATTTCCACATTACCTACCTGGCGCATACGCTTCTTACCTTCCTTCTGTTTCTCCAGAAGTTTCTTCTTACGGGAAATATCACCACCGTAACATTTGGCAAGAACGTCCTTACGCATAGCACGTACCGTTTCTCTTGCAATGATCTTGCTTCCGATGGCAGCCTGGATGGGAATTTCAAAGAGCTGACGCGGAATCTCATCCTTCAGTTTCTCGCACATCTTACGGCCTCTCTCATAGGCAGTATCTGCATGTACAATAAAAGAAAGGGCATCCACCTCTTCTTTATTTACCAGAATATCCAGCTTCACAAGTTCACTTCTCTCATATCCACAGAGTTCATAGTCCAGGGAAGCATAACCTCTGGAACGGGATTTCAGAGCATCAAAGAAATCGTAGATGATCTCATTTAATGGAAGCTTATATTTCAGAAGCGCACGTGTTTCTTCCATATAATCCATTCCCAGATACTGTCCTCTTCTCTCCTGACAGAGATCCATGATGGCACCGATAAATTCTGTTGTTACCATGATCTCAGCATTTACCATAGGCTCTTCCATATATTCGATTTCTGACGGATCAGGCAGATTGCTTGGATTCGTCAGATTGATAACTTCACCATTGGTTTTGTGTACCTTGTAGATAACACCGGGTGCTGTAGTTACAAGGTCAAGGTTATATTCTCTTTCCAGACGTTCCTGAATAATTTCCAGATGAAGAAGTCCCAGGAAACCACAGCGGAAACCAAATCCAAGAGCTACAGAAGTCTCCGGCTCATAGAAAAGAGAAGCATCGTTAAGCTGAAGTTTCTCAAGTGCATCTCTTAAATCTCCATATTTAGCACCGTCTGCAGGATATAATCCGCAGTATACCATAGGATTTACTTTTTTATAGCCCGGAAGTGCTTCTGCACATGGTCTGTCCTTATCTGTAACTGTATCACCTACGCGAGTATCACCAAGGTTTTTAATGCTGGCAGTAATGTAGCCTACCATACCTGCTGTCAGTTCCTCGCATGGAATAAACTGACCTGCACCAAAGTATCCTACTTCTACAACCTCTGTGGTAAAGCCTGTTGCCATCATATGGATCTGGGTGCCTCTTTTCACACGTCCATCCATAACACGGCAGAATACGATAACGCCTTTGTATGCATCGTAGATTGAGTCAAAGATCAGTGCCTTCAGTGGTGCATCTACATCACCGTGAGGTGCCGGGATCTTTGTCACGATCTGTTCAAGCACTTCTTCTATATTAAGTCCTGTTTTGGCAGAGATTCTCGGAGCGTCATGAGCTTCAAGGCCAATGACATCTTCAATCTCATTTACTACACGGTCCGGCTCTGCACTTGGCAGATCGATCTTGTTGATAACAGGAAGAACATCCAGATCATGGTCAAGTGCAAGATATACATTTGCCAGTGTCTGGGCTTCGATTCCCTGTGCTGCATCTACTACCAGAATCGCACCGTCACAGGCTGCAAGGCTTCGGGATACCTCATAGTTAAAATCCACATGTCCAGGGGTATCAATGAGATTAAAGATATATTCTTCCCCATCTTTGGCTTTGTATACAATACGCACTGCCTGGGATTTGATGGTGATCCCGCGCTCTCTTTCAAGTTCCATGTTGTCCAGTACCTGTGACTGCATTTCACGTTCAGTCAAAGTTCCGGTCATTTCGATGATTCGGTCGGCAAGAGTGGATTTGCCATGGTCTATATGTGCAATAATACAGAAATTTCTGATTTTGCTCTGATCTATCATTCAGGAATTCCCTCCTAAGTTCTTTCTTAATCTACTGTAGTTGTTGGTTTTGCTAATTTTGTATTATAGCATATGGGGGAAGGGTTTGTCATCTACTTCTTATCCCTGCAAGACTTTATTGAGGATGTAAGCAAATGGTTCCATGGCGTTTTTTACTTCCTGGACAGTATTGGTCTGTGCACCGGCTTCCAGAAGGATGGAACGGGGGCGTAAATGAAGGTTATAACGATAGCCTGCAAGGTAGATTCCCCTGTAAAATTCAGGATAATATTGGGCTGTCTGGTATTCCAGCTGAAAAGAAAATGCCAGGTTTTGCTGTATGTATGGATTTGGAAGATATTCCAGTGAACCTTTAGCTGTAGTGTAGCTCAATCCATTATAAAAAAGGATCTGAGCTGTAGGTTTTCCATTAATCTCTGTTACAAGGTGGCGGTCCTCGGGAACACCATCTCGATGGAGGTCTATGATCACCTGGATATCCGGATTTTCCTGAAGATAGGGTTCCAGATAATCCCGGGCATAATCATAGGCAGCACTGCGATCCAGTTCCCCTCCTGCCATGTCGAACTGTTCTTTGAGATGGACAACCTGATATCCATAATTTTCTGCAAGAAGCTGTGTCAGATAATCTCCCACTCCTACAATAGTATCCGCTTCTTCCCCTTCTCTGGAATCTGCAAATGTTTCCTGTGAATGACTGTGATAGATTAGGATCTGGGGTGTATCTGTGTCTTTTGAAATTTTAAAATCCTGTTTCAGAAAATCTTGAGCATTCAGCTGTGCAGGATTGGTTTCTGTATTGGAATCTACAATATAAAACTGTCCCAGCAGATAATCATAGTCAGCCAGCAGATCAGGAGACAGATCAATTGCCGGATCAGGAACTGCTGTTGAAATAGTCTCCCGGGAAGTATCCTTTTTTTCAGTCTTCTTGGTTTTCTGTTTCTTTGTTTTCTGCTTCTTCTTGCTTTTGGAATTTTTCTTCTTTTCCTTCTCTGAAATTGAAGTTTGCTCTTCCTTCGCCTTTTGTCTCAGATATTTTCCATTTTCACTGGCAATGGCCTCATAAGTTTTCTGATCACCATACTGGTCTATTTCCCGGGATTTCTTTTCCAGAAAACGATACAGCGGCAGATGCCTGTACACATTTTTTCCTGTAAAAACAGGCTCTGGCACAATTGTCAGAATTGTAAAAAAGCACAGACTCAGCAATATTCCAAGCGCTTTCTGAAATCTGGTCACATGATCACCTCTCAGGAGAATCCTATGACAAACTTTCCTTAAATATACTTCTGACCTGTCAGCAAAAAGCCAGATTCAGCCCCTCTGAAATAGTAAAGCTTAAATATTTTACAGTTTCATCCACATCCTTTGGTGTTACAAACATGGTATGAAGATGAGGTGAGATCATTTCCTCCAGAAATTCCTTCCGTTCGGCCTCTTCCAGGACATCCAGCAGATGGGCCATGGAATCATGAACAATCGTTGCTGCATCTACCACTGTAGGAACTCCGATTCCGATCACTTTTGTCTGTAAATTTTTCTCTGTCAGTCCAATTCTGTGATTTCCAACGCCGGATCCCGGATGGATTCCTGTATCTGTGATCTGTATAGTTCTGTTTAACCGTCTGGTACTTCTGGCTGCCAGCGCATCTATGGCAATTACCACATCCGGTCTGGTCTCTGCCACAATTCCTTTAAGGATCTCGGAAGTTTCCATTCCTGTCTGCGCCATTACACCGGGAATAATCCCACTGATGCGGTGCATCTGTTCTTTTCCCAGACTCTTTAATCCGTATTCCTTTATCATATGTCTTGTGATCCGGAGATTTTCCACCACATGAGGTCCCAGGGAATCTGCTGTGATAGCCGAATTTCCCAGCCCTGCTACCAATATGGACGTTTCCCGTTCCAATGAGATCAGATTTCTGAGATGTGTGGCAATTTCCCGGGAAATTTCTCTGTGATAATCCTCATCCGGCATAGAAAGCCCCGGGGCTTCTATTGTAATATAATTTCCCTGAGGTCTTCCCATTGCTTTGGCACCGTTTTCTGTAGTTATTTTTACCACTGTAGTCCGAATATCCTTTTCCTCATCATAATTCTCACGAACCTCAACGCCCCGTATTTCCATATTTTTTTCTGTAAACTGCTCCCTGGCTTCCAGTGCCAGGTCTGTCCGGATTTCGTAACTTCCCAACATAATTTTCCTCCTGTGTATCTAATGTACTCTCAAAGTCTTTATTGCCATTTACACTGGATTCCCTGCGAAGTGCAAATTTATTTTTACATTGTCATTTTCCACGTTTTCATGATAAATTATACACTGTCACAAATATGTTGTATTTTCCTCTATAATAATATGATTTTTTCTTTATTTTAGGCCAAAAATATATTGACAAGTCAAAAAAACTGTAATAATATATATAAGCATGTTCATAGGAACGCCCGTGTCTGTTTCTATGACAGGACATTTAAATCGAATAAAATTGGAGGTGTACGAATTGGCTAACATTAAATCTGCTAAGAAAAGAATTTTAGTAAACAGAACAAAAGCAGCTAGAAACAAATCTATCAAATCTGCTGTTAAGACTTCTATCAAAAAAGTTGAGGTTGCTGTAGAGAACAAGGATAAAGCAGCTGCAGAAGTAGCATTAAAGGATGCAGTTTCTACAATCAGCAAGGCTACATCTAAAGGTGTTTACCACAAAAACAACTGCGCAAGAAAAGTTGCTCGTTTATCCAAAGCTGTTAACAGCATTGCATAATAATATATTTTAGATTTTAATTATAAGCTTATGATTAAAAGAGACAGCCATCACCGTCATGTGGCTGTCTTTTTTTATGCTTTTGAACTGTATTTGATGATCAGCAATTCTACACTGAGCTTATCCTCCAGCCTGCCGGTTTTTACAGCTTCTTCTGCATCCACAAAATCTTCTACTGCACATTCCAGCTCTGAGACCGTATAGGCCCGGGCGCAGGAAAGAACGTTGCGAAGGGCAAAAACCGGAATTCCAAGTTTAGAAGCGATCTCAGTTTGCCCAAGACCGGAAGCTGTAAATTGTTTGGCCAGAAGAAGCTGTCTGTATTGTCTGGCAAGAAGAAAAAGAATACGCATAGGAGGCTCCTTCAGAGTAAGGAGATCATAATAAAGCTCCAGGGCCCGTTTTTGATTTTTCTCCGTTACTGCACGCACCATATCGAAAATACGGTTCGTGGTCTGAGTCGTACAAATCTCTTCAATATCTCCCCCAGTGACAACATCCCGTCCTTCTGTGTAGCAGATCAGCTTTTCAAGCTCCATGCGCAGGTTTCCCATGTCTGTACCTGTTTTTGTCAGAAGCAGCTCCATATCCCTCTGTGTAATTCTTTTTCCGGCTTTTCCCAGAAGTCCGGCTGCCCAGCGCATCAATGTTTTCTCATCCTGTCTGATAAATTCCGCGATAGCCCCACAGGACTTCACCGCTTTATACATACGGCTGCGCTTATCTACCTCTGATTCTACAAATACCATACAGAGATAATCCGGAAGCTCCTTCATGTACTCTGCCAGTTCCTCACATTTATTTTTGAAAAAGCCGGTATCCTCCAGAATAATCACTCTTCTGTCTGCAAAAAAGGGCATAGTTTCACACAGATCAATAAGCTGACGGATATCAATGCCTTTTCCTTCATAATGCGCAAAGTTCATAGTATCTCCGTCTGGATTCAAGGCTTTTTCCAGATTTGTTTTATACTGCTGCTTCAGATAAGCTTCTTCTCCATATAAAAGATATGCTTTTCTGAAATTCCCTGTTTTAATGTCTTCCTGTATATTTTTCAATAGTCTTTACCAGCCATTTCTGTTCATTTTCTTTCAGTCTAGCGGAAATCTGAAGATCAGTCAATAACAAACCTCTGTACTTTCATTTTTTCCTCATCAACTTCCACTATCACTGCTCCACTTCTGTCTGTCCTGCAGATTTCAGTTCCTGCATTCTCCAGGCGGCGGAGTGTTTCCGGTGAAGGATGCCCATAGGTATTAGAGGCGGAACAGGAAATTACTGCCAGCTCTGGTTTTACTACATTCAGAAATTCTTCACCTGTAGAATACCGCGAACCATGATGGGCTACTTTTAGAAAATCCACATTCTCCAGACGGTGGGCACTCTGAAGTTTTTTCTCTGTTTCCATACCAATGTCTCCTGTAAAAAGCCCCTTGAATTTCCCATATTCCAGTTCCATCACCATGGCTTCCTCATTCACATCCTCCCCCACAGCACCTTTTTCCGGCCAGAGAATATCCAGCTGCGCATTTCCATAACAGATCCTGTCTCCTGCCTTTACCTGAAGCACCTGCACATCTGCAGTCTGCGCAAGCTCTCTCAGTTTCAGATAATTTTCCGGTTCTTCTTCCCAGTCCGGCAAAATCAAATGATCGACCCTTATGGAAGTGAGCCCCTTCCCCACATACTCAAGAATTTCCTCTGTACCACTGATATGGTCTCCATCTGTATGGGAAATAAAAATCCCATCCAGCCTGGATATGCCCCTGCTTTTCAGATAAGGCAGGATCTGATACTGTCCCACAGCACTTTTGTTGCTGCTTCCTCCGTCAATAAGCAGATTCCAGGTTCCTTCAATCTCCAGTACAATGCCATCCCCCTGGCCCACATCCAGACAGGCAATCCGCAGATTTGGTCTTGCCCTGTACCCCAACAGCCAAATTCCAAACCCAAGCATCCCGACACACAACATTGGAAGCTTCCATCTGCGTATACGCACCCTCTGTATTCTCTCTATCCGTTTTTCATACATCATTGTAAAATACTGCGCTCTCTAACATATAATAAATTTCAGCTTATGGAATTCTCTTTCCCCATACAATAAACTCTATATATCCATATGCTCCCACCCACCAGCAAATAATACCCTGCAATCTGCCAAATCCGCGGTTTTCCTCCCACCCAGGTACAAAACGGAAGCCTTCCGGCAGCTATACATATCCATTCATAGGCCCCAAGCACCACTCTGCCCGGAATAGCTGCCAGCCAGGATGCCCTCAGGCTGAAAAGTCCCATCAAAGCTGCTGCAGTCCCACTTCCCAGCACCACTCCCACTGTAGGAAGTACCAGTAAATTCAGAAAAATCCCTATCACCGACACTTCTCCATAAAACCACAGCACAATGGGAAGTGTGGTAAGCTGTACTACCACAGATGCCAGAAAGCTTTGCCGGAACTTTCCGCCTGTGCTTTTCCTTTTTTCTGCTCTTTCCATTCCTTCCCATATCAATGGCCATATACATCCAACTCCTGTCACAGCACCAAAAGACAACAGAAATCCCCCGTCCAGCATATATGCCGGACTTTCCACAAGAATCAGGATTGCAGCCACAGCCATGGCTGTGGGCAGATCATAAATCCGTCCGACAATCTTCGCTCCTACAGACAGCAAAAACATGGTCACAGCTCTCATTGTGGAAACTCCGCCTCCTGTCATCATTCCATACTGAACTATGATCACCAACGCCAGCATCCCGGCAGGCCAGATTCCCAGACCTATCCATTTCAGGAAATTATAAAGCCCCAGACCCAACAGGCTGATGTGTAGTCCCGAAATAGCCAGAATATGAATGATTCCGCCCATCTGGTAACGCATTTTCAGTTCCGGATCCAGATTGGTCTTGTCTCCCAGAACAATTGCTTCAAAGGCTCCCGCCTCACTGTCACAGACAGTTTCCAATATCTCTGTAAATCTTTCTCTCAGACTGATCAAAAACTGTCCATATACAGAATGGGTCCGGGATTGCTTCTTTATTATTGCTTTTTTCAATGCATAATAAATGTGTCTGCAGGCATTGTAATTTTTACTGTTAAATTCGCCTGGATTACGCGGACCTTCTATTTCCTCCAGTTTTCCGGACACCAAAATCATACTTCCTGCCTTTGGCAAATCACCGGGAAGCTTCTTATTTTTCATATAAACTTTTACTTCATCAATGGAAACTTTTTCAGAATTGTAAATAAGATATGTATTTCTCAGATATATAGATTGATAATTTTCATTTTCCTGGCACCTGACCACCTCCCCGCAGATAGTGGATTCCGGGTGCTTTTTAATCCATGTCTGTACAGGTTCCGGCAGAGGATTTCCACTTGTCATGGAAAACCCCAGCCAGTCTGTCACACACAGAAAAACAACCAGAAGCAGGCACAGGATACAGACAGGCCGTCCCCTCATTGCATGCCTCCTTATTTTGTCTCTTTTTCATCAACTACAAGCTTGTCATTTCTCTCATAAAAACGATATAGAGCCATTTTCTGGCCAAAAGTGTCTAATTTTTCTTTTTCCCCTACAGTAATCTGCACTTTATCTGCATCCACTGCATCCAGCAGAGAATTCACCACTGAATATACTGGAATCTTCTCTGACACCTCCAGTGCATAGGAGGAAAACACCTGATCAAATGCCACATAGCATACTCCGTCTGCAATGGTTACATTCAGAAGCTCCGTATTCTCCGGAATGGTAGGATAATGTCCTTTTTCCATGGGCCCCTTCATCAGCTGTTCCAGAATGATCCGTTCCCTTGGAATTGTACGCTTATATCGCACAGTTCTCTGTTCCTTTACCAGGTGGGTTCCTTCCTTATCTGTAAAATACAGAGTAAACGTATTGCTGCAATAGGCATCCGGCTCATTTCCTGTAAATTCTGCAAAGGTATCCTCAGTCATATCTCCCACCGGATTTCCTCTGGAATCCAGAAGTTCTTCATTCTCTACAGTAAAGCGCACTGCTGTGATCCCAGGCACCTGCAGAAAAGACTTTACTACTCCTGCACGTACCAAAATTTCCCTTGCAGCACTCATATCCTTGTAGCTGCTGTTAAAATTCACAACCAGAACAGGAGCTTCAACACTGTAATTCATCTGAAGTTCATCCGGCAGAAGACTTATGGCTTCTTTTCCGGACTCTTTGTTATTCATCCGCTGCATCATATCTTTCAGCATATATTCTGCCGTGCTTTCCTCCGGCGTATAAGCTTCCCTGACCAGAGCCGTCTCATCCCCGTTAATATCATACAGATAGTATTCGGCAGTATTATTTTTATCCTGATCCTCCTGTACCTCTACAGAGCATCCTGTGAGAAGGATTCCAAGCAACAGTACAGTAAAAATCCCGTAAATCAATCTCTTCACAACAGCACCTCCTAGGACGCAATATAAGACAGAGGAATGCGAACAGAAAAAGTAGTCCCTTCCCCTTCTTTACTGAATACTTTGATTGCTCCGTGATGCATGGCAATGGCACTTCTTGTGATGGCAAGTCCAAGTCCTGTTCCGCCGATTTCTTTGGAATGTGACTTATCCACACGGTAAAAACGTTCAAAAATCCTCTCAATACTGTCCTCAGGAATTCCCATACCGGAATCTGCCACAGTTACATAAAAATATTTATGATCCGCATCCAGAGATACCCTGACCCATCCATCATCTACATTGTATTTAATACCATTTTCTACCAGATTGCTGATGGCAAGAGTAAATTTTACTTCATCCACATCTGCTTCCACAGGACGGAAGCAGTCCAGGATCAGATCAATATTCCTCTTGTCTGCAATAGGACGTAATCTCTTCAAAATGTCCTCCAGCAGCTGATTGATATCCATATGGGTAATGTTCAGATCTGCCGCCTTTTTATCCATTTTTACCAATGACAAAAGATCTGTGATAATCTTATTCTCCCGGTCAATCTCCGCTGTGATATCTCCCATAAACTCCTGATAAAGCTCCTCCGGAACTCCCTGCTGTCCCACCAGTGAATCTGCCAGAACCTTCATGGAAGTCAAAGGTGTTTTTAATTCATGAGACACATTTGATACAAACTCCTGACGGGATTCATCCAGGATTTTCATCCTGTTCACCATCTTATTGAAAGCATCTGTGATCAGCTCAGTTTCTGTATAATCAGGTACGCTGATGGCATCATCCTGCATACCGTCCGTAAGATCCTCTATTGCTTTGGTAACTCTTGCCAGTGGTTTTACAAGGATCGTTGACAGCAGCCATGACAGGAAAATAGAAAGCACTACAATAATACCAATCAGCATCATTCCTTTCTGCTCCAGTTCAGCCATCATATCTCCGATCTCAATGGTAGAAATGGTCATCAGCATCACACCCTGTATCTGCTGTACATCCGGGCTTTGTACAGGGACTGCAACCTCCAGCACTTTACTTTTCAGATCAAAATTGCTTGCTTTTTCTCCTTTAAAACACTTCACTGCAAGAGAGCTGAGAAGTGTTTTTCCCTCTTCTGTGTGAAACGTATCTCCTACAATCTTAAAATCCCTGTCTGCCAGAAGGACACGACCATTGTAAAGGTCTGCAAACATTTCCAGCTTGGTATTTACAGTCTGAGAGCCGGTATCATTCAGATAATTCTCCTTAATGATCAAATTGCACAGGATCTCACTCTGATCCTGCACCGTCTCCGTAAGCATGGAAACTGCACGATCCTGATAATTATGAAGCATCGTATAGGTCACAATCACGCTGGGTACAATTCCAAGAATAATTAAGATAATCAAAATACGAAAACGCAGACTTTTGAAAAAATTTGTTCTCTTTTTCATTTTGCCTAACCTCGTTCTCTTTTGTCATGTTAATTTAAAAAGCACAGCAGATAATCAGTTATCATACTGTGCCAGTTTCTTCATTTCATTCTGACAGATCATTGTGCCTGGAAATAATAGCCCACGCCCCATTTGGTATGCACATATTTCGGCTCACTTGGATTGGTCTCAATCTTCTCACGAAGGCGACGGATATGTACATCCACAGTACGGACATCTCCCGGATATTCATATCCCCAGACAATATTCAACAGATTCTCACGGCTGTATACTTTATTGGGATTGAATACCAGAAGTTCCAGAACATCGAATTCCTTTGCAGTAAGGTTAATTTCTTTTCCTGCAATAAATACACGTCTTCCCTCACAGTCCATGTGGAGATCTCCAACCTCAATTGTCTTTGCCTTTTCTTTCTCATCGTGGTCACTTCCGGCACGGCGCATAATAGCTTTAATACGGGCTTTTACCTCCAGAATATTAAAGGGCTTGGTAATATAATCATCAGCGCCATATTCCAGACCCAGGATCTTATCCATATCCTCACCCTTGGCAGTAAGCATGACAATAGGCACATTGGAGAATTCACGGATCTGCTGACATACCTCCAGACCGTCCATCTTTGGAAGCATCAGATCCAGAAGAATGATATCGTATTTTTTCTCCTTGGCTTTCTCCACTGCCTCCTCACCGTCATAGGCGCAGTCAACCTCCATTCCATCCTGCTCCAGGCTGAAACGGATTCCCTTTACAATTAACTTCTCATCGTCTACTACCAAAACTTTCCTGCTCATCAGCTTCTCCTTATCCTACTACTATGTCATCTTTTATCTTTTCAAATGTACCTTCCTTGATGCCCGATACATTCATAATGTCCTCAATTGTTGCAAATGGTCCATTCTCTTCCCGATAGGCAATAATCGCCTTCGCTCTGGTATCCCCGATTCCACTTAACGTGGTCAGACCTGACTCATCCGCTGTATTTATATTAACCTTTCCATTCTGTTCCAGGCCTTCGCCTGTCACAGTACCTCCGGCTGTTTCCTGAATCTGTCCGGTTCCGTCAGCACTCTGCCCTGGCTTCAGGTTCATCTGTGTCTGCTCCTCCCGGGTCAGTATATAAAGCTGTTCCCCGTCTGTGAGAATGCCGGCACGATTTACGCAGGTCTGCGCTGCCTCCGGTAAAAATCCACCGGCTGCTTCTATTGCCTGGAAAACCCGGCTTCCCTCTTCAAACTGAAACACACCCGGATTCACCACTGCTCCACAAATATCCACATAAATCTTACTCTTTTCTGGTTTCTCCTGCTGAGAAACCTCTGTAGCTTCTGTCTCAGGTTCCCGAACCTGTTCTTTTTCAGAATGCTTTTCCTTTTTATCAGTTTCCGTCTGCCGTTCCTGTCCTTCGGAGTCTGCTTTCTGCGCTTCCTCAGCATCTACCTCAGCCTTTGCCTCCTGAAATCCATCGATGAGAAACTGTGCTTCTTGATTTTTACATCCTGTCAGAGCTGTAAAAATCAAAAATAACACTGCCATCATCAGACAGCACAGACGTTTTTGATTTCTGTTTTTCCGCAAGGTTCTCTCCTCCCCTTTCAAAGTCAGAGTCCCCTTGTCCATAATGCCATACTCTATTGTAACGAAATCTTAACGTTTTTACAATAGTAATTTTAAAAAATTCCTATCTCACCCTGCAATAACAGCACCTATTCTTTCCCGTCAATTTTCCCATTTAAATATTACAATTCCGGCTATTGCAATAAGCAATCCCATTACCTTACGCCATTCAAATGGTTCTTTATCTACCCCAAACAACCCAGCCAATTCAATTACATAAGCAACTGCCAGCTGCGAAATAACGATCAGCATTGCTGCCTTTGCCGGTCCAAGTGCTCCCATACTCTGGATTACTGTAATTGTAATAAACGCTCCGATCACACCACCAAGGAGTGTATATTTATTGTCCACCTGCCAAAGTGCAGCCACACTTTCTCGTCCTGTGAAAAACCAGGCCAAAACACAGACTGCAAAAGCCGACAGCTGCACCCATCCGGTTGATACCCAAAGGCTGGTCTGCTTTGTCACTTCCGTATTAAAAACACCCTGAATGCTCATCAGTACTCCCGAAATCAGCGCCACTATAAATCCCCACATAAACTTCCCCTCCTGATAACCTGATAAATTACAAAACAGTTTTCGTTTTCTTATGTCGAAAAGAGGCACCGCTGTTTAGCAGTACCTCTTTTATTCTTTATTATTAGTTTATTCTGTTTTACAAATATTATTCCGACTGATTTTATGCAGTGACAGCTAGCATTCACTCCCTGATTGATAACGATATTTTTATTCGGTTACAGTTGACCCGGTTGCATCCGAAAAGAATTCGACATCTCCTCCCCGTAAATTACAGCGCTGCAGCCTTTCTGATTTTTACTCTGATACATTGCCCTGTCAGCCTTTCTGTATAACTGATCAAAAGAAGCCTCTTCATATCCATCATAAAAACATGCACCCAGACTTATTTCTATGCTCTTTCCCTGCATCTCTATGATATCAATCTGTCGAATATTATCAAAAAGTCGTTCAAAAAATTTCTCAGCTACTGTTCGCTCCAACATTTTCGGCATAAATATTGCGAACTCATCACCTCCGAGCCGCAAAACCACATCACTGTCACGACATGTTTTCTGTAACTTCTCCGCAACGGCTATGATCACCTTATCTCCTACAGAGTGTCCGTAATTATCATTGATGGATTTAAATTTGTCACAGTCGATCAGGCAAAGCAATCCTCCTGTTTTTTTCTTTAAAAATTCAGTAATCTTTTTTTCTCCGCTTCCACGATTACATAATCCTGTCGTAAGATCTGTCTGCGCCAGATAAATCAGCCTGTTCTCACGCTTTTTTTCTTCTTCTATACACTCAATACAGAAAAGCACATGCAAAAGTTTTCCATCTTCATCGTAGTCTACAGGAATAAACCTGCTTCGGCTTCTCCCATTTTAAAATCTTTTCCCAAATATTCCAGAACCTGATCTGTCATTTTTACAATGTGATATCTTTTTGTCTGCACATCAACCAAATGCATAGATGTATAGATTTTGGAAAGCGACGAATAACTACTGAGCTTTGCCTCTTTATTTGACTTTATAAATGAATTACGCATTTTCAAAAATGAGATAAGAAGCTTTCCTCTGTCTGCGTTTCTTCTACCTGTGTTTCCTCTGCACGTACCATATTTATTGACGGTTCAGATGTTGTAGCTGCTATAAAAGCGATCATTGCAAGAATTAAAGCTCTTTTCTTCATAATTGTTTTCCTCCTGAGTGTTTTTGTCATATTACATTTCTGCGTTCAAACCAGATGGAGAGTCCTTCTTTTATTTTCTGCTCTTCCACAGGTTTCATAAAAAAATATTCTATCCGCATCCTGAACGCATGAAGCGAAAAATCAAGATCACTGCACCAGATGATCCCACATTTCGGATATAGGGAACGGAGATGTTCTGCCGCATTCAGCCCGGACACCCCTGGCAATGCAAGAAACACCACTGCCGGTACTGTTTTTCGTGTCCGCCCAAAAAACTGTTCCTGATCCTGATAGATTTCAATCAATGGAAAAACTTTCTTTTCTGTACAGTAATTTCTGATGTATTCCGCACAGTTCTGTCCTTCCTGTTCCTGATCAGTCAATATGGCAATACAATACACGACATCCCTCCTCTTCCATTCGATGTACTCCCATTTGTTATTCTCATTATAAAAAAGTCAGAAATTTTTTCAATAATTCTGTCACGAAACGACAAAAAATGACACGAATTGCAAATCTATGATATTGTTTTGTGATATATTGTTATCAGAGCGTTTTTGAAATAGCTACACCACTTGCTCGTCTGCGGCTATAGATTGTACAGATGAAAAAGTCTCAGCAGGCGAAATTTTATAAATATATATAAGGAAGATTTACTATGAGAATTGCAATTGTTGATGATATTTCAAAAGAACGGACACTGCTTCGCAACAGACTGGAATCTCAGTTTTCCAGGCGCAATGTCCACGTAGATATATTTGAATATGAAAATGGAGAAACTTTCCTCTCTGCAGCGAAGGAATGTCCTTTCACGGTAGTGTTTCTGGATATTTATATGAATGGTTCTAACGGGATTGATACAGCAAAAGAACTTCGCAGATCAGATACTGACTGTCTGCTGATCTTTACAACAACTTCCACTGACCATGCTTTAGAAGGATTTCAGGTCCGGGCTCTGCATTATCTTGTAAAGCCCTACAGTGAAAATGATATTTCCGCACTGACAGATGAAATCCTTTCCCGCATCCCGGATTCCGGGAAATACATAGATGTAAAGGTAAACGGCAGCAATATTCAGATTCCCTTCCGGAAAATAATCTACGCAGAGCATTTTTCCCATATGATCCACATCCACACTGCCGGTGAAAAGGAACTGGTCACCCGTCAGTACTTTGATTCCTAAATACCGCAGTACTTTATATACCGAACGGATCCTGCAGTGCTATATTGTTTTCAGTCTTGTACTGCTCATAATCCTGCTCATGTTTTATGCCATGTTTCTTATAATGGCAGTCAGCCTGAACAGAAATGCCAGACTTCAGCAGGAGAACCATTTTCTTTCCCTTCAACAGGAAAGATACGAGAATCTCTGCATGGCCATTGAAGAAGCAAGGCAGGCACGTCACGATATCCGCCATCATTTTGTCCGTCTGTCCGCTCTGGCAGAACAGGGTGACATAGAAAAAATTAAAGAATATCTCTCTGCTGCAACCGGCAAAATCTCTGACTATAATCTGCATTTCTGTGAAAATCAGGCTGTTGACAGTGTTTTCGGATATTATTCCACCCTTGCCCAAAGAGAAAACATTCCTTTTCATGCAATGGTTTCCCTGCCTGCTGATCTTTCCATAGATGAGATCAATCTGTGCCTTGTGTTCTCCAATCTGCTGGAAAATGCCATCCAGGCAAGCGTGAAAACAGTACCCGCCCGCAGAAAGATTAATGTGGAAGTTTATCCCCACCATAATCATCTCCTTCTGATCCATGTGGAAAATACCTTCGATGGCAAAATACAGCAAAAAAACAATATTTTCCAATCCTCCAAACACTCCGGAAACGGAATAGGAATCGAATCTGTCCGCCACATTATCGACAAAAACGGCGGTGCATGCAGTTTTTTCTGTTCCAACAGCAGCTAACCTGTATTTACTTATACTATCCATACGGGCACTGGAATCAGCCTTTTATTTATACAGCTCCCTTAATCGGGATGCATACAAATGTCAATTTTTATTCGACTCTGTCCGAGTCAGTTGCAACCGAATAAAATTTTCAAGATTCATATCTTCTGTAAAAAAAGAAGGCCATTGCAAAACGCAACAGCCTTCAAAATTTTCCACAATTTTATTAATTCAACTACCAAAATTATTCCATGCACTCATCCAGAATTGCAGCCATCTTGTCGATGTGTTCTTTTGTGATCACAAGCGGAGGTACGATTCTCAGTACATCACTGCCTGCAGAAATCACCAGCAGTCTTTTTGCAAGAGCAGCCTTTACAACTTCACCAACAGGGCGGCCCTGGATCACGATTCCCTGCATAAAGCCCATGCCTCGTCTTGTTGCAGCGCATTCATGTTTTGCAACAATTTCATCCAGTTTCTGTTCCAGATATGGAGTCATTTCCTGTACATGTTCAATGATCTTATCATTCTCATAAATATCAAATACCTTGCTGACTGCAGCACATACAAACGGGTTTCCGCCGTAAGTTGTACCATGGTCACCAGGTTCCAGAGAAGCTTTAGCTGCCTTCTCACCCAGTACAAATGCGCCTACCGGCACACCACATCCAAGAGCCTTGGCACTTGTCATAATATCCGGCTGAACACCATATGCCTGCCATGCAAAATAATAACCGGTTCTTCCCATACCACACTGAATCTCATCGAAGATCAGCATAATATCCTTCTCATCACAGATCTGGCGCAGACCTTCCAGAAATTCTTTCTTTGCCGGATAAATACCGCCTTCACCCTGTACAACTTCAGTGATGATCGCGCAGGTCTTATCTGTAATCTGAGCCTTTACACTCTCCAGATCATTGAAATCTGCAAACTTCACACCGCCCATCAGAGGCTCGAAGGGCTCTCTGTAATGAGCAGTTCCTGTTACGGAAAGAGCTCCGATACTTCTTCCATGGAAGGAATGGTTCATGGCAATGATCTCATGATCTGCATGTCCGTCACGTACATATGCATATTTCTTAGCTGCTTTTAAAGCACCTTCGATTGCTTCTGTACCACTGTTAGTAAAGAATGCCTTGCTCATTTTACTTGCCTTTACCAGCTTCGCACCTGCCTCGATAATCGGCTCATTGTAATATAAGTTGGAAATATGCATCAGCTTATCGATCTGCTCTTTTAATGCTTCATCATATCCCGGATAATGATATCCCAGAGAATTTACAGCAATACCTGCTGCAAAATCCAGATATTCCTTTCCCTCGGAATCATATAAATAACATCCCTGTCCTTTTTCAAAAACAACAGGAAAACGATTATAAGTGTGAAGGATACTCTCTTCAGATTCCTTCATCTGTTCATTCATGTTCATTGTAATATTTCTCCCCGTCTTCTCTCAGAATCGCAGTACCAATACCTTTGTTTGTAAAAATTTCCAGCAGTAAGCTGTGAGGAATTCTTCCGTCAAGGATATGGACTCTGTTAACTCCTTCTTCAATGGCATCAATACAATTTTTCAGCTTCGGAATCATACCTCCGCCTACATAACCGTCATCAATCAGTTTCTGTGCTTCATCTACATGAAGTTCAGAGATCAGGCTGGACGGATCATCCTTGTCTTTATAAACACCTTCAATATCAGAAAGGAATGCAAGCTTCTCAGCATGAACAGCCTCTGCAATGGCACATGCCGCATCATCCGCATTAATATTATAAGTAGCGAACTCATCGTCATAACCTACCGGGAAAATGATCGGCAGGAAATCTTTCTCCAGAAGATCTTCCAGAATCTTCGGCTCAACCTTTGTAACCTCGCCTACAAATCCGATGTCTCCGCCCTCTATCTGTTTCTTGCGGCATTTCAGCAGACCACCGTCTTTACCGCTGATACCAACAGCATTTACACCAAGAGATTCCACCATGGCAACCAGTTCCTTGTTCACCTTCGCAAGAACCATCTCTGCGATCTCCATAGTATCTTTATCTGTAACACGAAGACCGTTAATAAATTTCGGCTCCATACCAACCTTGCCAACCCAGCGGCTGATTTCCTTACCACCGCCATGAACGATGATCGGTTTGAAACCAACCAGCTTCAGAAGAACAACATCCTTGATCACATTCTTCTTCAGTTCATCATCCAGCATGGCACTTCCACCGTACTTTACAACTACGATTTTACGATTAAATCTCTGAATATAAGGAAGCGCCTCGATCAGCACCTCCGCCTTGTCCAAATATTTCTGATTAACCATCTGTATTCTCCTTTATTATGAACGATAATCCGCATTGATTTTTATATAATCATAAGTCAGGTCACAGCCCCATGCAGTTGCTGTGGCATCACCCATCTTCACATCAGCGATTGCTGTGACAGCTTCCTCAGAAAGAATCTTCGTTGCCTCTTCTTCACTGTAATCCACAGCCACACCATTCTCGATAATCTGAATCTTACCAGCCTTACTCTCAAAGAACAGATCCACCTTCTCAGGATCAAACTTCGCACCGGAATATCCCATAGCACACAGGATTCTTCCCCAGTTTGCATCATGTCCGTAGATAGCAGCCTTTGTCAGAGAAGAAGTAACAACAGACTTACTCAGTGTAACTGCCTGCTCCTTAGACTCTGCACCAATGATCTTCACTTCAAACAGCGCAGTCGCACCCTCTCCGTCACCTGCAATCTTCTTTGCCAGAGTAGTATTGATATAATTCAGCGCAGCCTTGAAAGTCTTGTAATCCTCACCCTTCTCTGTGATCTCCGGATTCTCAGCCAGACCATTAGCCAGAAGAAGAACTGTATCATTGGTAGAAGTATCTCCATCAACAGAAACCATATTGTAAGTATCCTTAACATCCTCACTTAACGCTTCCTGCAACATTTTCTTGGAGATTTTCGCATCAGTAGTCACAAAACCAAGCATGGTACACATATTCGGATGGATCATACCGGAACCCTTACACATACCACCAACAGTAACCGTCTTACCGCCAATCTCGATCTGAACAGCAACCTCTTTCTTCTTGGTATCAGTAGTCATAATCGCTTTCGCAGCCTCAGTACCAGCCTCCAGAGAACCTTCCAGCTTCGGTGCCATCATCTTCACACCATTCTTAATACGGTCAATGGGAACCTGCATACCAATCACACCTGTAGAAGCAACCAGCACACTGTCAGCAGCCACCCCAAGAATCTCAGCAGCCGCATCCGCAGTCTCCTTACAATACCCATAACCTTCTGCACCAGTACATGCGTTGGCAATCCCACTGTTACAAATCACCACCTGTGCAGACGGATGATTATAAACAATATCCTGATCCCATTTAACAGGCGCAGCCTTCACCACATTGGTAGTAAAAGTCCCCGCAGCCACACATGGCACCTCACTGTAAACCATAGCCATATCCGTTCTGCCCTTATACTTAATCTCAGCCGCAGCCGCAGCTGCCTTAAATCCCTTAGCCGCCGTAACGCCGCCCTCTATAATCTTCATAAAACCTCAATCCTTTCTATATAATAAGACAAACTATCTTGTTTCCCGTCCACATCCTCCACTCTCAGCGACTGCCGCAGGTCCCCTGCGCAGTCACGTCCGTCAGACATCCACATCTCTTCCGTCTTGAAAAGTCAGCTCCGGAAATTATTTGGTTTTGAACGCATTTGCAGGAGCTGTAGTAATTCTTAGTGCTCGGGAATTTGCGTTATGAGGCGGCTGCATCACTGTCTGAGCGAAGCGAGTTTGACAAGCCGCCTCATGCCCTTAGCAAATTCACGAACACTTAGAATTAGTAAGCCCCGAAACCGCGTTCAAAACCAAATAATTTCCGGAGCGTCCCCTTTTCATTTAATTTACGGACACATCGGCACCTGCAGCAGTCCCTCAGCCTCCTTAAATCCAAACATCAGATTCATATTCTGCACAGCCTGTCCTGCAGCACCTTTAACCAGATTATCCATAGCCCCCATCATAATAACTCTGTGAGTTCTCGAATCAATCTTAAAGTTCACATCCACATAATTACTTCCCTCCACACACTTAGTCTGCGGACAAACATCCTTATCCAGTACACGGACAAAAGTCTCCTTCTCATAATACTTATCATAAACTACCTTCACTTCTTCATAAGAAACATCCTTAGTCAGAGAAGCATAAGCAGTCACCAGAATACCACGATTCATAGGAATCAGATGAGGTGTAAAATTAATCAGCACTTCCTTACCGCACGCATAACCAAGCTGATCCTCAATCTCAGGTGTATGTCTGTGATTTGCAACACCATAAGCCTTAATATTCTCATTCACTTCGCAGAACAGATTGGCAACCTTGGCTCCACGTCCTGCTCCTGAAGTACCGGACTTCGCATCAATAATAATCGTAGACGGATCGATCAGCCCCTCTTTGATCAGCGGATAAATAGAAAGTGTAGAACATGTGGGATAACATCCCGGATTCGCAATCAGTCTGGCTTTCTTAATCTCCTCACGGTTGATCTCACATAAACCATAAACCGCCTCATCAATAAACTGCGGAGCCTTATGCTCAATTCCGTACCATTTCTCATATTTCTTCACATCTTTAATACGAAAATCCGCACTCAGGTCAATGACTTTCGCTTTGGAAAGAATTCCTTCATTAATTAAAGAAGCACAAAGTCCCTGAGGAGTAGCTGTAAAAATCACATCCACTTCATCAGCCAACGCTTCCATATTATCATCCATACATTTCGCATCTACCAGCTTAAAAAAGTTCTGATAAACATCTGAATATTTCTGGTCAATATAACTTCTTGAACCATACCATGCAACTTCCACATCTTTATGTCCCAGCAGCAGTCTGACAATTTCATTCCCTGCATAACCAGTGGCACCGATAATACCTGCTTTTATCATAATATTCTCCTCCGTATCCTCCTGACAGTGCTCTCTCCGCCCTGCTCAAAAAACTATTTATTCTGAAGTTTTTTATCCGGGAATCTGCACTTCTGTCTCTGTAATCTCTAAGCTCTGAAATCTTTTTTGCAGTGTTTTAACCGAATCAAGTAAGTCCCCTGCTTCAATTGCAAATGTCCCCCTGACTAAACCGTAACACACTGCCGTATCAGAGTGATGGATTAATCATACATCTTACCTGCATATTATGCAATAGCTATTTTCCATTGTTTTACATATATTTTATTTTATTTCTTGTAATTCCCCTGCATTTTTCAATATTTATTGCATATTTATGCAAAAACAAATAAAACTTTTTTCCATTTCCCTATTGCATATTTATAAAAAAAGGTGTATATTATCACTTGTCAAACACATACAAATGTAAACTGTGTTTTTCCCATTGAATATTTATACAAAAATATTTTCTTATAAAAATACATTTCAGGAGGACTATTATCATGAAAGAAAAAGTCGTTTTAGCATACTCAGGCGGTCTTGATACCACAGCTTTAATCCCGTGGTTAAAGGAAACCTTCGATTACGATGTTGTCTGCTGCTGCGTAAACTGCGGTCAGGGAAACGAACTTGACGGGCTGGAGGAAAGGGCAAAATTATCCGGTGCTGCCAAATTATATATTGAAGATATTGTAGATGATTTCTGTGATAATTACATTATGCCATGTGTACAGGCAGGTGCTGTATATGAGCATAAATATCTTCTTGGAACCTCTATGGCACGTCCGGCAATCGCCAAGAAACTGGTTGAGATCGCACGTAAAGAAGGAGCTGTTGCTATCTGCCACGGTGCTACAGGTAAAGGTAATGACCAGATCCGTTTTGAACTTGGTATCAAAGCCCTTGCTCCTGATATCAAGATCATTGCTCCATGGCGTATGACAGACAAATGGACCATGCAGTCCCGTGAAGATGAAATTGATTTCTGCAAAGCTCACGGAATCGATCTTCCATTCGATATGAGCCACAGCTACAGCCGTGACAGAAACTTATGGCACATCAGCCATGAAGGTCTGGAGCTGGAAGACCCTTCCCTGGCTCCGAATTATGAAAACATGCTTGTGTTAGGTGTTACACCTGAGAAAGCTCCTGATAAAGATACTGAGATCACAATGACATTCGAGCAGGGTGTTCCGAAAACATTAAACGGCAAAGAAATGAAAGTTTCCGAAATCATTACAGAGCTGAACAGATTAGGCGGAGAGAATGGTATCGGTATCGTAGATATTGTTGAGAACCGTGTTGTTGGTATGAAATCCCGTGGTGTATATGAGACTCCTGGCGGAACCATCCTGATGGCAGCTCACGAGCAGCTGGAAGAACTGACACTTGACCGTGAGACAATGGAAACCAAGAAAAAACTTGGCAGCCAGTTCGCTCAGGTTGTTTACGAAGGAAAATGGTACACCCCTCTGCGTGAAGCAATCCAGGCTTTCGTTGAATCCACACAGAAATATGTAACAGGCGAAGTTAAGATGAGACTGTACAAAGGCAATATCATCAAAGCCGGTACCACTTCTCCATACAGCCTGTACAATGAATCTCTTGCATCCTTCACAACAGGTGACCTCTATGACCACCACGATGCAGACGGATTCATCACACTGTTCGGACTTCCACTGAAAGTTCGTGCTATGATGTTAAAAGAAGTAGAACAGAACAAGAAATAATTTCCAATAATAAAAACAGGCTGTGGTGCACAGATGCACCGTAACCTGTTTTTATTATTAAAAATCCTATGGTTCTTTTTCAAAAAAGCTTCCTTCCGCTTCTTATTTCAGCTCTGCTTTTTTTCGATCCAACAGCTCCTGAAGTTTTTCCAGATCCTCTTCTGTAAGTCCTTCGGTTTCCAAAAGCGCATGCATCATTTCCACCGGAGAAATCTTTCTGCTCTGTGCATTTCCTTTCAGATATTCTTCTCTGGTGATCAAAGGTGTATAGTTTCTCGCATAAACCTTGCCATTCATAGAGGTTCCAGCTACCTTTATCAGATTTTCCTTCAAAAGAAGTTCCAGACATCTGCGCACAGTAGGCATTTTCAGCTCAGGTGCAATCTCGTTGATCTCAAAAGCAGACAATGGTCTTCCCTCTTCCCAAAGCACATTCATGATATCATATCGTTTACCTTTTAATATGTCCATTTTAAGATCCCCTTCCAATTTTAACCAAATATCAATATAATAATACTGGAATATCAAATTAATTACAATTACAGTACCCTTACGTTCCTTTACATAGCCTTTACAAATTTATATCTGTCAGTTGATATTTCTGTCATATTTATCACAATTGACACTATGCCCGAAACACTTTATAATTTCATCTGATAATCCTTTTATTTCAAAGAAAGAAGGTGGCAATAATGCTTACAGATACATTTGCCCTGAAAGGTACCATTTGTTACAGTATCTCCCCTCAGGAACTTTCCATCACTCCAAACAGTTATCTGATCTGCAGCCAGGGAAAATGTGCCGGAATATTTCCTGCACTCCCTGAAAAATACAGGGGAATCCCCTGCACAGACTATAAAGATGACCTGATCATTCCTGGTCTGACAGATCTGCATGTACATGCCCCCCAGTATACATTCCGTGCCTCCGGCATGGATCTGGAACTGCTGGACTGGCTGAATACCTATGCTTTTCCTCAGGAAGCCAGATATGAAAATCTGGAATTTGCACGCTCTGCCTATTCCATTTTTGCAGAAGATATGAAAAAAAGCCCCAATACCAGGGCCTGCATTTTCGGGACTCTGCATGTCCCTGCTACTGAGATCCTGATGGAGCAGCTGGATAAGACCGGACTGAAAACCATGGTGGGAAAAGTAAATATGGACCGCAATGGTTCTGCCAAATTACAGGAAGAGAGTGCTCAGGCTTCCGCAGATGCAACTGTCCGGTGGATTGAGGATACCCTGAACAGGTTTGAAAATACAAAGCCAATCCTTACTCCCAGATTTACTCCATCATGTTCTGATGAACTGATGAAAAAGCTTTCTGAAATCCAGAAGAAGTATCACCTGCCAATGCAGTCTCACCTCTCTGAAAATTTCGGTGAAATTACCTGGGTAAAGGAACTTTGTCCGAATACACGTTTCTATGGAGAAGCATACAGCCAGTTTGATCTTTTTGGAGGTGACTGTCCGACGATCATGGCGCACTGCGTTCATTCTTCAGATGAAGAAATTGCCCTTATGAAAAAACAGGGCGTTTACATTGCACATTGTCCACAGTCCAACACAAATCTCTCCTCAGGTATCTCTCCTGCCAGACGATATCTGGACGAGGGTATGCATGTCGGACTTGGATCTGACATTGCAGGAGGAACTTCCGTTTCCATTCTGCGTGCCATGGCTGATGCCATTCAGGTTTCCAAACTGTACTGGCGGCTGATCGATTCTTCCATGAAGCCGCTGACTGTTGAAGAAGCCTTTTATATGGGAACAGAAGGAGGCGGTTCCTTCTTCGGAAAGGTAGGAAATTTTAAAGAAGGTTATGAATTTGATGCAGTTGTACTTAATGACAGCACCATTCCAACTCCATTAAAACTCTCTCCGAAAAACAGGCTGGAAAGACTGATCTACCTTTCAGATGACCGCAACATAACCGCTAAGTATGTAGCTGGCAGGAAGATTCTGTAACTGCAGGAAATACAGATTCTGATGGTGTTTTTTCGGAATGATTATCTGAGGCACCGCAAAACAGCCGGCAATTTTTAAAATCAAAAGGGAGA
Organism: Blautia sp. HCP3S3_C12; assembly: GCF_052064155.1. Taxonomy (NCBI): domain Bacteria; kingdom Bacillati; phylum Bacillota; class Clostridia; order Lachnospirales; family Lachnospiraceae; genus Blautia; species Blautia sp. HCP3S3_C12. Next base: position 181,805 of record NZ_JBQHWC010000003.1, read on the forward strand.
AAGATTATGAATCTTGACAAATTATTCCATCTCAAAGAAAACCACACAGATGTAAAGACCGAAGTTATGGCAGGTATTACAACATTCATGACAATGGCATACATTCTGGCTGTAAACCCAAACATTCTGGAGGCATCCGGAATGGACAGAGGTGCTGTTTTTACAGCGACCGCACTGGCATCCTTTATTGCAACCTGTCTGATGGCTGCGCTTTCTAATTATCCATTCGTTCTTGCACCTGGCATGGGTCTGAATGCCTACTTTGCCTACACTGTTGTTCTTGGCATGGGCTACAGCTGGCAGCAGGCACTGGCAGCTGTATTTGTAGAGGGTATTATTTTTATCCTGTTATCTCTGACCAATGTACGTGAGGCAATTTTTAATGCGATCCCAATGAACCTGAAACATGCAGTATCTGTTGGTATCGGACTTTTCATTGCTTTCATCGGACTGCAGAATGCTAAGATCGTAGTTAATAACGACTCCACTCTGGTAGGCGTATTTTCCTTTAAATCCTCCGTTTCCGGCGGAACATTTAATACTGAGGGAATCACTGTTCTGCTTGCATTGATCGGACTTCTGATCACTGCCATCCTTCTTGTTAAGGGTGTAAAAGGAAACATTCTCTGGGGTATCCTGATCACATGGGGACTTGGCATTATCTGCCAGTTGACAGGGCTTTACAAACCTGATCCTGCAGCCGGCTGGTTCAGCCTCCTGCCTGATTTTTCAAACGGAATCTCCATTCCAAGCATGGCTCCCACATTTATGAAAATGGACTTCTCCATTGTCTTCACACTTGATTTCGTAGTCATTATGTTTGCATTCCTGTTTGTAGATATGTTTGATACTCTGGGAACTCTAATCGGTGTTGCTTCCAAAGCTGATATGCTTGACAAAGAAGGCAAACTTCCGAACATCAAAGGCGCTCTTCTTTCTGACGCAGTAGGAACTACAGTAGGTGCTATGTGTGGTACTTCCACAGTTACTACTTTCGTAGAGAGTGCTTCCGGTGTTGCTGAAGGCGGACGTACAGGACTTACTTCCCTGGTAGCAGCCATCCTCTTCGGATTATCACTGCTGTTATCCCCGATTTTCCTGGCAATCCCGTCCTTTGCCACAGCACCGGCTCTGATCATCGTTGGATTCCTGATGCTCACATCAGTAACCAAGATTGACTTCAACGACATGACTGAAGCAATCCCGGCATTTATCGCAATCATCGCAATGCCATTCCTGTACAGCATTTCCGAAGGTATCTCCATGGGTGTTATCTCCTATGTGATCATCAACGTTGTTACAGGCAAAGCAAAAGAAAAGAAAATCAGCGCTCTAATGTATGTGCTTGCTGTACTGTTCATTCTGAAATATATCTTTATCTGATTCTGAATAAACAGTCAGACACTTACAATTCCATATTTGAAAAAGAAGTCTCCTGCAGAGGCTTCTTTTTGATTTCCCGGAATGATATTCATGGAATTACTGCAATAATCTTCTTTCCCTTTCCACATCTGTATTGTATAATTATGAAGGCGTTTATTCATTTTTGTCTTATCCGCTTATACATTATCAGGAAGGATTATTTACATCATGCAAAAACAACAGATACCTTTAAAAAATTCACTGCTTCTGCTCCTCACGGCAACTGTATGGGGAATCGCATTTGTCGCTCAGAGCGTGGGAATGGATTATGTGGGTGGCTTCACCTTTAATGCAGCCCGTTCCCTGATCGGATCCGCAGTGTTAGTTCCATTGATCTTTGTCTTTGGGCAGAAAAACAGCTCCGGCGATCCATCCTCTGATACATCAGTCTCACCTTCACAGAATCGAAAAGATCTGATCGCCGGCGGCATTATCTGCGGTATTTTCCTCTGCCTGGCAAGTAATTTTCAACAATTCGGCATTAAATATACAACTGTAGGAAAGGCAGGTTTTATCACTGCCTGTTATATTGTGATCGTGCCAGTGCTCGGACTGTTCCTCGGAAAAAAATGCAGTAAACTCATATGGGCTGCTGTTGCAATGGCTCTGGTCGGTCTTTATCTTCTGTGCATTACAGATGGTTTCTCCATCGGAAAAGGTGATATGCTCGTACTTATATGTGCATTTTTATTTTCTGCACACATACTGGTCATTGATTACTTTTCACCAAAAACAGACGGCATAAAGCTTTCCTGCATTCAGTTTCTGACCTGCGGAATCCTCTCCGGCATTCCTGCACTAATATTCGAACATCCGGATTTTTCTTCCATTCTTGCCGCATGGAAGCCAGTCCTCTATGCAGGTGTCATGTCCTGCGGTGTGGGCTACACTCTTCAGGTCATCGGACAGAAGAACATGAATCCGACTGTGGCATCCCTGATCCTCAGCCTGGAATCCTGCATCTCTGTCCTGGCCGGATGGATTATCCTCGATCAGAGACTAAGTACAAAAGAAATCCTTGGATGCGTCATTATGTTTGCCGCAATTATCCTCGCACAGCTTCCACAGAAACAATCTGCATAATATCGTGAAAATTCATCAGGTCCAAGTATAAATCCAGTTTATGAAAACAAAAACCGCCTTGATATTGATTATTAATTAATCAGTAGTCGGCGGTTTTACATAATTATGCACTTAATTATAAGAGAATAGTTTTAAGTTCATCAGCAAAAGTCTTAATTGATTATACTGTTGTTGGATACTCTATTTCCAACATCATATTTTCATCTGAATCTTCAAGTACCAGCTCATAAACAAATCCATTTTTCTGTACTTTGTCTGTCAGATCTTTGCCATTTATCGTCACTTTTTTAATCTTTTTCTCTGTGAGCCAGACAACATTCCCTGTTTCTGTAATTTTGAAAGAGGTTATATTTTCTTCGTTTTTCTGCGTTTCTACTGCAAGAAATCCTGTATATTTTTCAACAAGTCCAAGACATGCGAAAGGTCCATCATTCGGGAGAAGTATATAGTAAGCATATTCTCCTGCATCTAACGCAATCTGTTTTTTCTGCCCTCCACACAGAACTTCAGCATTTTTTGAAAAATAATTATATAACCAGTATGTTTTAGTATCATCTAATTCCGAAATATCTTTTGCAGAAATAACAGTTTCCTGTTTTTCTTTTGTTAGATTAAAAGCGGTAATGACACCACCAAACTTATTGCCGGACCAGATACCAACATTCTGAAGTTTTAGAATTCCTATCTGTAATGGATTTGTAAAAACAGTATCTTCCGTTGGCTTAGCTGCTCTTTGCATCAAAAGAAGTCTTCCATTTTGATAACAAAGCTTTTTAACCACATCCGCATTTGTCTCTCCGATTCGGTCACTGAAATATACCGGTCCTCCGCTGACTGCACGCAAAAGACTGTGTTTTACTGCATCCGGATGCATGGTCCAGAACATATCCCAGTCACAATGGTAGATTTCATTATGATATAAGGCATTATATGCATTCTGAAGAAGATGTTCTGCAAAACCACCTTCACGATTTGGAACGAAATCATCGCTGTTTCTGGAAACACCTGTACTTGGTCTAGCAACAATACTTTCCATGGCCATGCCCATACAGTTGATGACATTTCCATTCATCACTTCCGCACCTTTGTCCAGCTCACGATTCATACCTCTTGCAGCACTTGCAGTTGGCTGATCCTGCTGGAAATAGATTGGAACAGCACTTTGTCCATCTACTTTTACAAAATCAATCTGCTGCTTTTTTAACAGCTGATACCAGTTGCGATAAAATCCGGCTCCATTTACAGGATTTGGGACAAGTCTTCCATTTACAGTGGCATATAAATGGTTATTTTCCAGTTGTGCGAGTTCACTATCAGGATCTACACCTGCCCAGTATCCCCCTAATGCATGCCATACACCAAACCATGAAATATTACTTTTCTGCTTGATATCTGTAATCAATGCATCAAAACCATTTGGGAATTTTTCTTTATCCGGTTCATATGCACAAAGCATATCATCTCTGCCGTTCATCCAGCCATCATCAAAAAGCATCCATCTTACAGGAACTTGTTTTTCAATCAGTTCTTCAGCTTTTGCGCGAAACTTTTCTTCGTTGATTTCTTTATAAAATGCATCCCAGCTGCACCATCCAATATACTGCAGAAATTCTGGAAAAGTGCGTTCTTCTCTCAGTGGAATACCGAAAGCTTTGCTCAGGTATTGAAAAATTTTTCTGATTGCTTCCTCTAACGTATTTCCGTCTGCAATCAGATAAACGGGTTCATCCAGTTCTCTGAGACCGCCAACACCTGCCTCCATCTTCAGGTACATTCTGTTCTGGGCTTTCCCACTACAGACAGTTGTTTTAAAAATTTTTCCAACCATTGGAAGAAAACATGAGTAATGATCATTTTGTCTGCAAAAAATAATCTGTGTTTTTTCTGGCACTTCATTTATTTCAGTAATAAAAGCGGGTCTTGTCCACCATTCATTAAACATGTACATGCATGTCATTTTTTCGGGAATTTCATCAAGTTCAAGTGCAATCTGTATTGGTGCATCAAGTGCCAGCCCCGTCATATCCCATGTGTCTTTGCGGGAAATATTTAATTTTAAGCTTCCGATTCTGCAGCCTTCTTGTTCCTCTTCAGTAAAGCAAATCTGGTAATTATCTTTGGTGCAAATTTCTCCTGTCGGAGACAAAGCAAAGTGTTGTTTTTCATTCAAACAATTAATCTGAATATTAGACTTCATACATCTCATAGTTATTCTTCCTATACCTGATAATTTCCGTGTCACTGTTTTGCAAATAATACACAGATGCCACTTTTATGATACATTTCAATAATATGCTCTAGATGTTCCCGTGTGCAGGAAAGATACTGTGCCTGGCAATCCAGGCACATATATTTCCTTGAAGCGATTCCGTAAAGCTTACGGTGCAGTGCAATCTCATCTGACTGTAAATTTTTCTGACATTTCATGCACAGATAATCACTCATTCCAATTCTCCTTCTGGAACTACTTTACATCGATAAACACTACATCCGTGTGACGGAACTGTCTTTGCAAATACTTCTTTCTGAATTCCAAGATCCTTATGATTAATACAGTCATAAAAATTCAAATTGCATCTGGAATTGAGAGAGAGTCCGATATCCCAAAAATCAACAGCACATTTTTCCGGAACATCTCCCATGTTGAAAAATGCAATTGCAAGGTCACCGTTGCTTAAGAATTTTACCAGAACATGCACTTCCGGACTATTAGACTCACAATGAACCTCATAAGACTGGCGGCATTCGATATCCTGATTGATTGCAATCAGATCCTCATTAAGCAGGATTGCTTTATCCTGTTCCGAAATTTTTCTGATATCACATCCGATCATTAATGGAGAATTCATCATTGCCCATAATGCAAAATGTGTCTGATATTCCTCTGTGCTGCATCCGCCAGCAGCAATATACTCATTGCCACCTGCTCCATGCATTCCTACAACCAGCATATCCATATCATTATGGCAATATGGTGCAGAGTATGGCATTTTATCTAACTGGGATAATGCAATATCTTTGATAGAGTTCCATGAATCATTGATATCTTCTGTAGACCGGAACAGATGCGCACCTGTAGATTTTATCCAGTTATAAACATCATAAAATCCCCATTCACAGGCTGAGAATACAATGTCACGACCGCAATTGGCAAGCGCAAGACCCATGCGACGATATAAGGTCTGTACATCCTGGCGCTGCGGTTTAAAGCAGTTGTCATATTTCAGAAAATCTACTCCCCACTCAGCAAATTGCTTTGCATCATCATATTCATGTTCAAAGCTTCCCGGATAATCTGCACAGGTTCTGGTTCCGCAGCAGCTATACATACCAAACTTAAAACCATTTGCATGAACATAATCAGCAACTGCTTTCATTCCGTGAGGAAATTTTTCAGGATCAGGTACCAGACGCCCATGATCACGCTGTTTCAGACTCCAGCAGTCATCAATTACAATGTACTCATAACCTGCTTTCTGGTAGCCCATTGCCTTCATCTGATCCACAATTTCAAAAATCAGCTCTTCATTAATATTTTCAGTAAATGTATTCCAGGAGTTCCATCCCATTGGTGGAACCGCACACATATTTTTTCGATTCATTTATAATTTTCCTCCTGAGGTCGCAATTCCTTCTACAAACTGTTTCTGGAAAATAAGATAGAGAATTAACATAGGCAAAACTGCCATTACCGCCCCTGCCATGATTTGCGGATAATTATTTGTAAACTGTCCCTGAATTTTTGATAAAGCTGCTGTCAATGTTGTTGCATCGGATTTCGGGCAGACGATCATTGGCCACATCAGGTCTTTATAAGCAAATAATGCAGTAAAGATACCAAGAGATACCAGAGAAGATCTGGTCAGCGGAAGCATAATATAAAAGAACTGTTTTGGTATGGAACAACCATCCAGTTCCGCTGCTTCTTCCAGGGATTTTGGCAGGCTTTGATAGCTTTGCTTGCAAAGATAAGTGCCGAATGCAGTGACAATACCAGGAAACAGCAGTGCGAACTTCGTATTCAGCATATGCATATTTGATACCATCAGATACTGTGGAATAATGAAAATCTGTCCAGGCACCATCATCTGAATCAGGATCAGAGAAAAGAAAAACTTTTTAAATGGAAAATGCAATCGCGCAAATGCATATCCTGCAAGTGTAGCAGTCATGCAGGCGCATACAACACGCAGAAAGATTGTGATCAGGGTATTTTTATAAAGTATCAGGAAATTGTAGGATTTCCATACTTCGGAAAAGTTTTCAAAATGCCATCCGTTGTGTGGGAAAATCAAAAACGGATTAATGGAGATTGCTTCACTTTTTGTTTTTAATGCGGTCAGTATCATCCATGCAAATGGAATCAGCATGATCAGTGAACCTGCAATCAAAATAATATGTATGATTAATGAAACGGTTCTTTTTTTTTCTGTCATATCTTTTTCTCCCCCTTATTCATAGAATACCCATTTTTTCTCAGATTTCTGAAGAATAATGGTCAATATTCCAATGATACCCATAGTGAAGATAACGATTGCTGCACCGTATCCACGGTTGGACTGCTCAAATGCGTATTCATAGAATAGATAGGTAATAGTTTTGACTGAAGGCCATGCACGGCTTGTCTGATCCATGATCATAAACGGAAGGTCGAAAAGCTGAAGTGCTCCAATTAGACCAGTCTGTAAAACGAAGAAGATCATTGGTGAAAGAAGCGGAACAGTGATATATCGGAATGCCCGGATACCAGTGCATCCGTCCATCTGTGCAGCTTCATAATAATCTTTTGGAATATCCTGAAGGCCTCCGAGGAAAAGAATCATATTATTTCCCAGAGCACCCCAGACACCAACGATAACTACAGAAAGCATTGCAATCTTGGGGTTTGTGATCCAGTTGATTTTTACATTCAGAAGGTGGTTTAAAAGACCATAATCCTGGTTATACATCCATTTCCATACCATGGCGATTGCAGCTGGCGCACAAACCATAGGAAGGAAAAATATCATACGATAGACGCTACGGAATTTCATTTTTCTGTTCAGAAATACTGCCAAGACAAGAGGAATGATTAATGTTAACGGAATGCTCAGCAGAGAATAACGGATAGAATTCCATAAACATTTAAAAACTTCCGGATCATGAAACAGCTTTGTATAGTTTTTTAAACCGATCCAGACATTACCGATACCAAAATCACCTGTCTTGCAGAAAGATTGATATGCAACCTGAATCATCGGATAGTAATTCAATATTAATAAACCGATGATTGTTGGCATAATAAACACAATTCCCCAAAATGCCTGTGATTTTTGACGACGTGTCATCTTTTTTTCATATCAGACTCTTCCTTTCTAAAAAGCTTGGCAAGCGGATATTTGCAATCCGCTTCGCCACTTGCTCATAACGTGTCTTCTGAATATTATTCTTCAGAAATTGTTTCGTTCATTTCTTCCGCACACTTTTTCAGAATAGTTTCCATCTGATCTGGTTCATTCCATGCTTCTACAAGTGCATCCGATACATCAGATTCCCATGTTCCGGCACTCTTTGAATATGGACGAAAAACCAAAGTTCCTTTTTCTTCGATATCAATAAAAGGAGAGATATCCATTCCATCATAAGCATTTGCGAATTCACCGGAAACACCTTTATACGCAGCCATTGTTACGCCTAATTCAGCCTGCTTTTTCTGTCCTTCTTCAGAGCAGAATTCAGAAATCAAAGACCATGCAGCATCTGGATCCTTAGTCTGGGAATAGGCAGCCCATCCGAGTCCATTGTAGATAGAGCAACGTTCTTCTGATTCGCAGGTTCCATTTTCGTTTCTGTCAGTATATGGCAGCATAGCCCATGCATAATCAGATGCATGATCAGCAGTATAGAAGTTGTTTATACACCAGGATCCCTGACAGATCATACCAACAAGACCTGAAAGGAACATAGTGTCACCACCGGTAGATGCCATTGCATCCTGAGAAGGGCAGGCTGGAAGAATTTTGTCGCCGACAAACTTCATAGCTTCGATGGTAGCATCTTCGTCATATCCTGATTTGGTTTTATCTGATGTAATAACTTCTCCACCATAAGAATAAATGATGTTGTACCAGGTATCCTGATTGTTACTTACATTACAGTAAGTTCCATATACTCCATCGTCAGCACCTTTATCTGTGATTTCCTGAGCAGCCTCTGCGAAGTCATCCCAGGTCCAGTCTTCGGACGGATATTCAACACCATATTTGTCAAAGATTGCTTTGTTATATACCACTGCGATAGTGTCATGATCTTTTGGAATCGCATAGTGAACTCCGTCTTTTGTATACAGTTCTGTGATTCCGTTAAAATAGTTGTCCATATTGATTGCGTCATCGCTTTCAATATAATCATTCAGATTCAGAAGAATATTGGAACCTTCAAATTTCAGTGCATTGTTAGAATGCATCCAGAAAACATCTGGCATTTCACCACCAGAGACACCAGCTTCCAGCATTGTCCAGTAGCTGTCCCATCCGAGTACATCAAATTCAACCTTATATCCATTTTCTTCTCCCCATTCATCTGCAATCTGCTGAAGTCCGTCAAGCTGGTTGTTATCCCAAATTGCTACGGTAATGGTTTTTTCTGCAGCATTTACACAAACAGTCTGACTGCCAATTACAGTTGCTATCAGTAATAAGGTTGTGAGTTTTTTGTTCATAATATATTTTCCTTTCACTTTGAAATGTTTTTTTGTTATAAATGATACGTATCTTCAAGTTGAATTTATTATATATTATTATTTACATAACAATGACATAAAAAATCTAAAACATGCTATAATTCACATATAAGATTTTGATAAAATCATGTTAAAAACAGTATGGTTTTTTTTGACTTTATATGTTAAAATCAGATATACTTTTTTGAATTTTATATGTCATAACCAACTATTTTCTCAATTGGATTTTTTGAATTTTTTCGAGTATCTGTTTATAAAAAATCAGGAAGGAGAGTTTCTATGGTAAATGTTAAATATATGAACAGTCAGGAATATCGTAGTCTGGAAGATTTAAGCCTTTCTTCTATGGAACTGGATCTGGTTCATATGGGAAAAGAACAATGCCTGCCATACCATGCCTGCTCCGCAACCAGAGAGGAATATATTATTCATTTTGTTATATCGGGAACTGGCTTTTATTCAGTGGAAGGTGTTACTTATTCTATTAGTCCGGGGCATATGTTTCTGATTTCTCCTGGTGTTCCAACAGTATATTGTGCGGATGTCAATGATCCATGGAGTTATATGTGGATTGGATTCAAGGGATTGCGTACAAACGCGATTTTAAAACAATGCGGATTTTCGAAAAATCGTCTTGTTTTACCCTCTCCAGACAAAGATAAACTTCATCAATGTTTTGATGAATTATTTGACCACGTTGTTCAGGATTATGCAGGAAGCCTGTTTCGAGAAGCTGCGCTTTTGAAGCTTATGGCATTACTTGTAAGTACTCATCAGGAATTTCTGAAGCAAGAACGCGTCCAGGATGATTATTTAGGAAAAAACCAGCATCTGGATGCTGCAATAGAATATATCAATACTCACTATATGAAAGATATTAGTGTTTCAGATATAGCAGAACACATTGGAATTTCTCAGGGGTATCTGAACCGTATTTTTAATGAGCGTGCAAACATGACAATCCGAAACTACTTACTGGAATTTCGGATGTACAAAGCGGCAAACCTTCTCGTAGGAACAAATTTATCTGTAAAGGAGATTGCTGACAATGTCGGATATACAGATCAGCTCGTCTTCTCAAAGGCGTTTAAACGACAGTTTGGATTAAGTCCTAAGAATTACCGCACATACCGGTATTCGCTTGAAAACCTTTGATAGAAGAATGGATTATGTCTTCAAATTCAATTCAGATTTTATTTCAAAACGTCATCTGGGAAAGTTGAGTTAATAATAATATTGTTTGCAATTTGGCATTCGAAAATAATATTGCATATTATGACGTTGAAAACAACATATACAAAAAAACGGGAGAAATCATATAAACAGATTTTCTCCCGTTTTTTATTTATTCAACTTCCCCCATCACCTTGTGGAAATGCTCTTTTATCTTTGAAAAACTCTCATCACTGAGATCATGCTCCAGCTTACACGCATCCTCTCTGGCCACCTCAGGATTCACCCCAAGACGCTCCAGCAAACTGCTAAGTACTCTGTGACGTTCATAAATATGGTTTGCAATCTCAGCCCCCTTATCCAGAAGAGTAACCGTACCATACCTGTCCATAGCAATATACCCATCTTCACGAAGCAGCTTCATGGCATGGCTTACACTGGGCTTGGAAACACCAAGCATGGTAGCAATATCAATAGACCGAACTGCACTGCCCTGCTTCGATAGCATTAAAATTGCTTCCAGATAATCCTCCGCCGATTTTCTGATCTGCATTCAAATACCTCCCATATTATATATCCGGATATCAGATTCCCAACGCAATTTCCATCATCTTATTAAAGGATGTCTGTCTGGCTTCTGCTGAAATGGCCTCATCTCTGAAAATATGGTCAGAGATAGTCAGAATTCCCAGAGCCTGCTTTCCTGCTCTCGCTGCATTCATAAACAATGCTGCACACTCCATCTCCGCGCAGAGAACTCCCATTTTTCTCCATGCAGCAGATGAATCCGGATCATCACTGTAAAATACATCAGATGAAACTACAGATCCTACATGAACCGGAGTTCCCTGCTCTTTGGCAACCTCTACTGCTTTTGCCACCAATTCATAGCTTGCAGTAGGAGCAAAAGTTCCCGGCAGTTTGTACTGGCTTCCATAATTGGAATCTGTGCATGCACTCATGGCAATCACCACATCCATCACATTTACATCATCCTGCAGGGCGCCTGCAGAACCAATACGGATAATCTGCTCCACATCATAGAAATTGTACAGCTCATAGCTGTAAATACCCATAGACGGCATACCCATACCGCCTCCCATTACAGAAACCTGCTGTCCCTTATAAGTTCCAGTATATCCAAACATATTTCTTACGGTATTAAAGCACACCGGATTCTCCAGATAAGTTTCTGCAATATATTTCGCACGAAGAGGATCTCCCGGCATCAGAACCTTTTTTGCAATATCTCCTTTTTTTGCAGTATTGTGTGGTGTTGGAATAGACATAATATTTCCTCCTTTAGTTTATTTTTATCACATTATTTCTGGTCAACATACTAAGTACATTTTACTGCACTTTATCCAATCTTACAAACAAAATTTCAATGTCAATAAGCAACCTGCGCTTTTCCTTTTCCGCGCTCTAACAGAGCTTTCTGCAGTCGGACAGCTTCTTGCATCAGAGTTTTGGTATCTATTTTCAGCTTTCCGTTATATTTCAGAAATTCCCCGGCAACCATTGTATATTTTACATTCTGGCTGTTACTGCTGTAGAGAATAGCCGAAATCGGGCTATAGAATGGAAAAGTATCCGGCTGATACAGATCCCAGATCACCAGATCTGCAGGAGCCCCTTCTTTCAGTCTGCCACTTCCAAAAGGAAACGCCTGATGGCTTGCCATAAGATGCTGCCATATTTCTGTTGCTGTATAAGCTGCTGAATTTCTCTCCTGATATTTTCCCATCAGGCCAAACAACCTTGCCTGTTCCACAGGATTTAACGTATTTGAACTTGCCGCTCCGTCTGTACCAAAACCATAATTCAATTGTTTATAATAATCGAAGAATCCACCCTTACCGGAAGCCAGCTTCATATACGTTTTGGGGCAGAAAGCAAACCAGGTATCATCCCTCAGGTATTTCAGATCCTCTTCCTCGATCCAAAGTCCATGACCGATCAGCACCTTACAGTCAAATCCCCCTGCTTCATAAAGAATTCCAAAAGGAGTCAGCCCTGTCTCTTCTCTGGCCTTCTCCACCTGCACATCCTCCTCTGATACATGGAGATGGATAGGCAGATTCAGTTCCTTTGCTGCATCAATGATTTCTTTCAGCGTAGGTGATGGGCAGGTATAATTGGCATGGGGTCCCATATGGAAAGAAATCCTGTCTGAATCGTTTCTGTGTTCCTGGATAAATGCTTTTACCTGTGCCAGACGCTCATGGAAATCCGGCGTCATCCCAAACAAGGTAGGCGCCAGGTCTCCCCTGATCCCTGTCTCCTTTACAGCCTTCAGCACCTGTTCTTCTCCAAAATAATGATCTGCAAAAACAGTTACCCCATTATTGATCATTTCTGCGATTCCCATCAGGGTTCCCACATAAATATCCTCATCTGTCATCTTGCTCTCATATGGCCATATCATTTCATTAAACCAGGCATCTGCCGTAACATCCTCAGCAATTCCCTTAAAGATATTCATGGCAGTATGGGTATGCAGATTTGCCAGTCCCGGACTGACATAATATTTACTGCAATCAATTGTCTCATCCGCATGAATGGATTCTGTGTCCTCTGCTGCAGGCAGAATTTTCAGGATTTTCCCTTCCTGCACATATACATTCTGATTCAAAATACAATTTGCTTCTTCATCCAAAAGCCCTGCATTTTTTAATAAAACTGTTTTCTCCATAATGAAATCATCCTTTCTATATTGCCAGTAAACCCGGATTGTGATAGCATATTCTCCGTAAGTCAGAAGAAAAATATTTTTAATTTTGACCACTTTAAAGGAGCTATCATGAAAAAAGTACTGATTATCGGATCTACTGTTGTAGATATTATTGTAAACCTTGTGGATTCTTTACCCAAAACAGGAGAGGACGTCCACATCCGCAGCCAACACATGTCCCTGGGAGGATGTGCCTATAATGTCTCGGACTCTGTCCGCCATTTCCAGGTTCCCTATATCCTCTTTTCCCCTGTAGGACAGGGAGTATACGGTCACTTTGTCAGGGAAGAGCTGAAGAAACGCGGGATTTCAAGCCCCATTCCATCCCCTGATGCGGAGAACGGATGCTGCTACTGTTTCGTAGAAAAAAGCGGGGAAAGAAGCTTTGTCTCCTACCATGGCGCGGAATATCTTTTTGAAAAAAGCTGGTTCGACCTGGTAGATGTGTCTGAAATCGATTCTGTATATATCTGCGGTCTGGAAATTGAAGAAAAAACCGGTATCAACATTGTTGAATTTCTAGAAAAAAATCCCCAGCTCACTGTATTCTTTGCCCCCGGTCCAAGACTTACAGTCATTGATCCCGCACTTACAGAACGAATCTATAAGCTCTCTCCTGTCCTCCACCTTAACGAAACAGAAGCCCTTGAGGTAAGCGGTGAAGCAAACATCAGCAAAGCAGGTGCTTATTTATACCGAAAAACCCACAATACTGTAATCATCACCCTGGGTGAGAAAGGCTGCTATTATTACAACGGAAAAAAAGAAGAGATCATTGCCCCCATTCCTGCCATCCAGGCAGATACCATCGGAGCCGGAGATTCCCACATCGGATCTGTGATCGCCTGTCTGAAAAAGGGAGACAGCATCCCGGTCGCCATATCCAAGGCCAACCGTGTTTCTTCTGCTGTGGTTGCCACATCTTCCGCACTTCTGCCGGATGAAGACTTTCGGAAGCTGAATATTTAGAGTTCAATACACATCAGGCAGAGTCCGCCATCCGCAGCTCTGCCTGTATTTTTTATAATCTATTATAACTGCAGATGCACCTGACAGTTATCTTCTATTTTCCACTGAGGCGTTCTTTTTTCTTCTTCTGTCCATAATAATAAACTCCCAAACCTACCAGAGTGGTAAGATATGGTACCATCAGGATAATCTCATAAGGCATCAGTGAAGTCAACTGCATAACATTTGCAACTGCCTGGGCAAGGCCAAAAAGTAAGGATACCAGGAAACCTCCAACAGGAGTATCACCACCCATACTGGATGCAGCCAGTGCAATAAAGCCTCGTCCACCGGACATGTCTTTGGTAAACATATTCATATAACCGCCGGAAAGATAAAAACCTCCCATAGAAGCCAGTACACCACTAATGATCAGCGCAATATACTTAATCTTTCTGGAACTGATTCCTACCGATTCCGCTGCATTTTTATTTTCTCCTACTGCCCGGATTGCCAGACCAAGAGGAGTCTTATACAAAAACAGATGAAGCAGGATCACAGCCAGAATCGCCAGCCAGGTCAGTACATTCTGCCCGGAAAGTACACTTCCAATAAAAGGAATCTTCTCAATCAGGGGCAGGGTAACCGTAGGTGCCGATACACTTCGGATTGAGGAAGAAACGCCTCTGTCTCCCGAAAAAGCAACCATGATCAGAACCGTACCTCCTGTTGCCGTCAGGTTAATAGCAATCGCTGCCAGGATTTCATCCGTCTTCAGATTCAGGATAAAGAATGCCAGGATCATACCAATCAAACCGCCAATAACCATTGTGATCAAAAGTCCCAGCCACGCACTATGGGTAAGGGATGAAAAGATTACCCCAAACAATGCAGAGAACAACATAATGCCCTCAAGTGCCATGTTACAGATACCGGATTTGGCTGCAATTGCAGATGCCAGTGTGGCAAACAGAATCGGAGTTGCAGATCTTAAAATCGTAGAAAAGAAATCCGGTGATAAAATTGCTTTCCACATACTTATGCCACCTCCTCATCTTTCAGTGCTGCCTTTGCCTCTTTGGCAATGATCTTATGTTTATACTTACTCAGGAATTGTTCTGCCACAACCAGAAGAATGATAATACCCTGGGTGATCTGTACAATTTCCAGTGTTACATCTGTTCTCCGGGCCATAATGGAAGCACCGGTACGCAGATAAGCAAGAAACAGCGCTGCAAAAGGTGTATACAGCGGATTTTTCTTTGCAAGGGTACAGATAATGATCGCATCCCATCCATATCCCAGAAGTGAAGTCCATGTAAATCTGCTGTAAATCGGGCTGAGCATTTCCACTCCACCGCCAAGACCTGCCACAAAACCACCAAGGATCTGAGAAAGTACAATAACCTTTACGATACTCACTCCTGAATATCTGGCAAATTCTTCATTCTCACCTGCCAGACGAAGTTCATATCCCATTTTGGTCCTGTACAGAAACAAATATCCAAGCACTGCCACTGCAATAGCAATGATAAAGCCCAGATGTACACGGGTTCCCTGAATCAGTACCGGAAGTTCAGATGCTTCGCTCAGCTTATAGGAAGCAGCACTTGCCTTTGGATCTCCGATTACATTGTTAAGCATATAGTTTCCAAAATACAGCGCAATGTAGTTGATCATCAGAGAGGAAACCATCTCGGATGCTGTAGTCGTAATCTTCATAATAGCAGGGATTACAGTAAATAAAGCACCTGCCAGACCAGCGCAGACCAGGGCTGCAAAAGGAGATACAAAGCCTGCAGTCACTTTAATGGCAATACAGGAAGCAATCAGACCTCCAATATGAAAAGCGCCCTCTCCAGCCAAGTTGATCTGGTTTGCAGAAAACATAATACATACACCGGTTCCCGTAAAGATCAGCGGAATCATAGATTCCACCACATTACCCATACTTCGCTTATTAGTCAGAGGACCAATAAGCAAATATTTAATAGCCTCCAGCGGCTGATCACTTACCATGAAGATAATTACAAAAGAGATGGCAAGCGCGATCAGAACTGACATGATCGTTCTGATAATATCAAATCTTTTTGCACTATTCATAAGTCACGCCCTCCAGTACATCATCATGCTTGATTCCCAGCATATGCTGTCCAAGCTCTTCCTCTGTCACTTTCTCCACATCTGTAAAGAAACCGGCAAATTTTCCTTTGTACATAACTGCCAGTCTGTCACTAAGAGAAAAGATCTCTGTAAGGTCTGCCGAAATCAGGATGACTGCACAGCCTGCATCGCGAAATTCCAGAAGTCTTTTACGGATAAAAGCAGCCGCACCCACATCAATACCACGGGTTGGCTGGTTTGCAATAATAATATCCGGTCCTGTAGAAAATTCTCTGGCAACAATTACTTTCTGAATATTTCCTCCGGAAAGCATACCCACATTCTGTTTTCTGGATTTACATTTCACCATATATTCTCTGATCAGCTCATCACTGCGCTTTTCAATTGCTTTTTTCTTTAAAAACAATCTACCGGAATAAGCTGTATCTTTGTACTGATTGGAAAACATGTTTTCCTGAATAGAAAGATTACCTGCACAGCCGGAAGTCATACGGTCTTCAGGAATATGGGCCAGCTTCAATGCCCTGATTCCTTCGATGGAAGTATTCGCAATATCCTCCCCCTTGATCTTTATCTCACCTTTGTATTTCTTGTTCAGACCGGTAAGGGTATCGATCAGTTCACTCTGTCCGTTTCCCTCCACACCGGCAATTCCCAGAATCTCTCCACCTTTTACATCAAAGGAAAGATCATCCACCTTCAACACACCCTGGGAATTATGCACAGTAAGATTACGGACTTTTACAAATATATCATCCGTAAGATGCTGTTCATTCTTATCAAATGTCAGAGATACCTCACGGCCAACCATCAGTCTGGACATTTCCTGTGTAGTAATATCCTTCACCTCATAGGTTCCCATGCTTCGTCCATTTCTCATAATAGTTGCACGGTCACAGATCTTTTTGATTTCATCAAGTTTATGAGAAATAAAAATAATCGTGTGTCCCTTATCCTTCAGTTTCATAAGCTGGACAAAAAGCTCATCTGTTTCCTGCGGAGTAAGCACTGCCGTAGGTTCATCCAGAATCAAAATTTCTGCTCCTCTGTAAAGAGCTTTCAGAATTTCTACCTTCTGCTTAATACCTACCGGGATTTCCTCCACCCTCTGATTAACATCAAGGTCAAAATTATACTCCTCTGCAATATCCCGGGCAGCCTTTACAGCTTTATCCATATCAATAAACAAGCCTTTCTTCGGCGCAACACCCAGAATAATATTTTGTGCCACTGTCAGAGAGGGTACCAGCATAAAATGCTGATGTACCATTCCAATCCCTTTACTGATAGCCTCCTGTGGAGATTTTATTGTTGTTTTCTGACCATTCAGAATAATATCACCCTGATCCGGTGCTTCCAGACCAAAAAGCACTTTCATCAATGTACTTTTTCCGGCACCGTTTTCTCCCAGAAGTGCATGGATCTCTCCTTTTCGGAGCTCAAGGGATACATCTTCATTGGCAACCACACCATTTCCATAAATCTTCATAATGTGGTTCATCTGTAAAACCGTCTGATTATCCAATCGACTCACCTCATCTCACATTAATGTTTATATTTCGGTTAAACACAGAGTGCGCATCATGCTTTACATGATGCGCACCTTTGCAATCCACATCTATACGGATGAACCGCTACTGTTCACTTTTTCTGTAGTAACGATCAGCCTACTTTTGCAGAATCGATGAGAGCCTTGATATCGTCCTCGCTCATTGCATCATCGCCAAGAGCTGTAGGAACTGTAATCTTTCCATCAATGATCTGCTGCTTCAGATCCTCAACCTTTGTACGGATCTCTTCCGGAACAACCTCTTTATAGTGATCATCCTCTACCAGCTCTACACCACCGTCAGAAAGTCCCAGATACTCCAGAGTACCATATGGAAGCTCACCATCCATATCCTCTTTAATAGCACGGATCAGGGAATTACCTACATTTTTCAGTGCAGATGTAGGAATATTAGCTGCGTAATCCGGCAGAACTGCTGCCTGGTCAGAGTCAACACCAAAAGCATATCTCTTTGCATCTACTGCTGCCTCAATCTGTCCAAGACCTGCACTTCCTGCTACGTTAAATCCAATGTCAGCACCATTCTGATACTGAGTAAGAGCCATATCTTTTCCTGCTGCAGAGTCATAGAAGTTTCCTACATATGCCAGAGCCACCTGTGTATCAGGATCCACATCCTTTGCACCCTGAATGTATCCAACCAGGAAGTCATTGATAACAGAGTTCTCCATACCACCCAGGAAACCAATGATCTTGTTGGATGGATCGATCATGTCCAGAGACTCATCTGTAGTCATCATAGCAGCCATAGCACCGATCAGATAAGATACCTCATTCTGTTTGTACATTACATTATATACATTCTCCTCTCCGCCTGTGCTGAAATCAAAGGCTTCATCAAAGAAGATAAACTTCTGATCCGGATAATCAGCTGCCGCATTGGTCAGCGCATCCAGCATCTGGTAAGTTCCACAGATAATTACATCGTAAGAACCATCATCACAGTAATCATACATGGTAGGCTCCCATTTTGCTTCATCAGCGGAAGTAGCACCCATCTGCTCAACCTTGAATGTAAACTTATCATCGCCCAGCTCTTCCTGAAGTGCTTCCAGACCTGCATTTGCAGAATCATAGAAAGATTTGTCACCCAGAGTTCCGTTCAGAAGCAGTGCTGCCTTATATGGTTCACCATCTTCCTTTGCCATAACCGGCACTGTTACCAGTCCTGTGGAAAGGATCATTGCTGCTGTAAGAGTTGCTGCTACTAATTTTTTCTTCATATTATAGTTCCTCCTTTTTCTCATACATGCCCGGTATTCTGCGCTCCAGCCCTGCAGATACTGTCTACGGTTTCCTGAACCAGTTCCTCCAGAGAGATTTCACGGTATTTACCTCTCATATAGGTCTCCAGCTTCTCAAAAGCCGGATGGAGCAGTTCAGAGGGAATAGACTGGATTCCCTGTTGGATTGCCAGAAGCGGCATAATCATTCCCGCATTGCAGTCTACATCAATACCGCACATAGTAATGATGTGAAGGGTTTCACGGAAATCACCGTTTCCATATATTAATGCAATGATCTCACAACAGGCATTGGGATATGCATGGATCCAGTTGTAGGTATGATATTTGTCCATACATGCCTTCAGTGCATCCTGCCAGCTGTCACAGCGCATACAACACTCATACGCATATGAGATCACTGAATAATATTCACTTTTTTTCGGGATCATATCAATAGAAGCTTTTACTACACTGTGAATATCTGTATTCACAAATGCAAGTGAAGTCATCACAGCATTGAAAACTTCTCCCAGAATTCCATTGTTTGCATGGGAAACTTCGCCATCTCGCCATGCAAGTCTCGCTGCCATATAAGGATTACCCGGTGCTGCCATTCCGCATATTCCGGCTCTCATCTGAGCACCGATCCATTCATTGAACGGATTGCAGTGGGTACCACTTTCCGGAGGGAAAATACCGCTTTTGATATTCCGGATAGCCAACTCCTCTGCTGACCAGCCACAGGGAATAAATCCTACCCACCTGAGTGCAATATCCTCTGCTGTAACTTCATATCCCTTCTCAGAAAAAGCATCCAGAAATGCCAGTTCAAAGGTAATATCATCATTGTAAGTATTTGGTTCCCGCAGATAACCTGTCACATCCCCAAATGCTTTCTGTAAATTCTCACTGGTATAGCCCTCCACCATGGTTCCCATAGCTCCGCCAACCAGCTGTGCCAACCACCCGGCACGGATCTTTTCTCTGAAATCTTCTGTAGAAGCATCAACCGCTATGGAATCCGGAAAGCTTACTTCCTTCTCATACTCCTCAAAAGAATGATAATATTTGTATTTCCAGTATTCTGAGTTTTCATCCTTTTGGGCATTCATCAGCTCTCTTCGTAAAAGCGCTGACAATTGATGGAGCTTCACAAAATCCCGCTCCTGATGTGCTGCAAGTCCCTGCTCCAGGAACCTGTATCCGGTCTCGCTGACCTGATAGCCCCTGTTCTCAAGTGCCTGAACAGCTGCCACCATAATCTTCTCCGGAGCCCCTGATCCCGGTACATTACTGCCCCAATCCAGGGACAGATTATCATCATAGAATTGAGATACGTCTACGTTATCCGTCCAGGTCTGCTCCTCCTCCGATCGTACCACCGGTCTGGCTTCACGAAAAATCTGTTGTGCTTTTTCCCAGGCTTTCATATCTTTCTCCTTTATCCATGACAGATACTGATCAGACATCAATGGCAAATAAGGCTCTGATCCTCTTCGTTTCTGTACATACAATTGTAATTCAGTTCTTTTATTGTACCTTATTTCAAATAAAATTTCCACCCATTTCTCTTAAAATATAAAAATAAAACAAATTCATTACCTGTTTTCCCATAATCTTCAAAATATTATATAGGTCCTGCCAAAAGAATTGTAAGAAAAACAGTTTTCCTGTATAATGTTGTGTGATAACAATTTGAGGAGGAATTTTTATGTACGCTTTGTTTACCCTTCTGGCCGGTGCCTGTCAGTCTGCCATGGGCAGCCTGAACCGCATGCTCACCGATTATGTGGGAATGTTTGGCATGAGCCTTGTGGTTCATGCAGTAGGCGGAATTTTACTTATTCTGTATATGAAACTATTTGTTCATGAGAAACTGAAAATCAGCGGAATGCCCTGGTATCTCTATTCTGCCGGTTTTTTTGGAATTTTTCTGGTTGTCACTTCCAGTTACTGTATCGGTGTTTTGGGTGTCTCGGTGGTAACCTGTCTTTCTGTAACCGGTCAATTGGTGATTTCTGCAGTGATCGATCATTTCGGATGGTTCGGTGTACCCAGAATTCCTTTTAACCTGAAACGTTTACCCTGCTTTGCACTGATCCTTGCAGGGCTGATCATTATCACTCTTTCATGAAAGGACATTAATCATGGCATTTATATTAACTCTCGCATTCGTAAACGGATGTGCCACCGTTATTTCCAAAATGATCAATTATCGGTGTACAAAATATCTTGGAACCAACAATGGTTCTCTGGTGAACTATGTGGTGGCTTCAGTCTTATCCTTTGTTTTACTGACAATATCCTCAAAATTTTCTATTAACCTATATTCTTTTAGCCAGGCTCCCTGGTGGGCCTATCTGGGCGGAGCCTTCGGGATCGTGGCATTTATTATTTCCATGATCACACTCTCTCATCTGAAAGTTATGGAATCCACCATTCTTTTACTGACAGGACAGCTTACTGCCGGAATTTTGTTTGACGCCTTTATGTTCCATAATATTAATCTGAAGAAGCTTCTGGGAATCCTTCTGGTAGCTGCCGGAATCATCTGGGATAACAAAATTTCCCATATGCCTGAAAAGTAATTCTCTTTCCTGACAAAAAAAGATTTTCGCATGGCAAAGGAGTACTTTACTCTTATTTTCTTTCCATGTGAAAATCTTTTTTATTCATTTTATGATGTTAGTTCAGCATTCTGCTGATATGCACAGTCTCTTCTATCGCTGCCTCCAGAATCTTCTCGCCATCCAATTCCTGGACATCAATTCCGTCTGCATACACACAATTATACTGATCAATCCCAAAAAACTGGCATAAAGCTTCCATATATCTGCTTCCAAGCTCCATATGGCTATCTGCCCATATACCTCCACGGGTAGTAAGGAACAGCATCCACTGGCCCTTACAGATTCCATGCATACCGGATTCATCGCACTTAAAGGTAATACCATCTGCCGAAATATTTTCAATGTAAACCTTCAGCACTGCCGGTATACTCAGATCCCAGAACGGCGCTGCCACAACAATTCCATCTGCTTCCCGGAACTGATTTCCATACCGAAATACAGGAGCTGTATAATCCCCTTTCATCAAAAGCTCATCCCTGGCCTTTAAGGTATCCGTTGTCCAATATTTTAAATCCATTTTGTTCAGATCCAGCACCTCAAACTTCCAGTCCGGATGCTGCACCTTCATAGTATCCAGGGCAGTCGTAAGTAATTTTCTGGTTCTGGATTCCTCCTGTCTGACACAGGCATCAATTACAAGAATCGTTTTTTCCATAATTATTTATCATCTCCTGTCAGTCTTAATACATCCCGGATTTCTTCCACATCCATATCCAGGATTATCGCCAGTTCCTCCACACTGAATTTAGATTTTTCATCCTCATCATCTTCTGTCAGTTCCCGCACTGCCGCTTCCAGCTTTTCTACTTTTGCCACCAGATAATCATCTTCGAATTTCTTCTGTGTCTGCTCCTCAATGGCCCGAAGGATTCCTGCGCGGATTCTTCCCAGAAGCCATTTTTCATCCTTGTGGTCATTCTCCTCGTCCAGAGCCATAAGCAGACTGACATTCGCTTCCTGGATCAGATCTGCCAGGAAAATCTCCTCACAATTCAATTCCGCTGCCATCTGTGCTGCTCTGGGCAGATATTTCTGAGAAAGCTCTGCTGCTGCCAGAGCATCTCCCTGATTCAACAGCCCGAAAAGCTCTTCTGTACTGCGCAGAACCTTTTTCTGTTCTTCCAGATTTTCCAGGTATTCCCTCAAATATTCTTCTTCCTCTGCAGTAAGCGCTACCTTTTTTTGCATTTCCTCTGTTCCCGGTGTTTCCGAATCTGCAGGTTTCTGAAGGGCTTCTGCACCCTCAATGGAAATCCCCTGAAGCTTCAGGTACTGAAGAATTTTGATTAGCTGTGATTTGTCAAGATCCATATCTCCAAAGCATTCCTTTATCTGCTCCAGCTTCAGCGCCTTACCACTTTCCTCACCGAGCTTACAGATTTCTGCCAGTTTTTCCTGAAATTTATTTATATCCATATAGTCTTCTCCTTGCCAGATCGTTAATCAGATTTATTGCCCTTATCTTATCACGAATCATTTTTTCACACAAGCCACAGGATTTATATGATCCTGCAAATTTTACACAAATTTTTCATTAACGCGCATGTGTATTTTACAAACCATTTTTATAATAAAGTACATAAAATGAAAAAAAGAAAAGAGGAATCATTATGTATCAGACATTATGGAATTCTATTAATAAACAGGTAAAAAACTCACATGCTGCTGCAACTTTTCTGGCTGTTTCACTTATAAGCTGGACAACTATCGGTCTTCTGACAGGCTTTTTGATCTGCATGATCGGCGGTATGTCCTTTGTTACAAAGGTAACTGTTGTCCTTTGCAGCGGCGGGTATACAGGATTGATCTTTGGTTTCTTTGGCGGTATTTTATATCTGTACCGGACAGAACCACGTCATTCAACTGACTCTGCCCCCTCACAGGTTCCCACTGTTTCCCAAATATCTCTCAACGCCAAGACAGCTGCCCGGTAATAAATCGGACAGCTGTTTTTTATCCAAGCGCTACATCCAGAATCATCATCAGAGAGAATCCTACTGCGAAGAAAAGAGTTCCTATGTTGGAGTGTTCTCCGACAGACATTTCAGGTATGAGCTCTTCTACCACTACATAGAGCATAGCTCCGGCAGCGAAGCTTAAAAGATATGGAAGTGCCGGGACAATGAAGCCGGCAGCCAGGATTGTGAGGACTGCACCGATAGGTTCTGCAATCCCGGACAGGACTCCACCTGCAAAGGCTTTGGTCTTTCCCATCCCTTCAGAACGCAGGGGCATGGAGATAATAGCTCCCTCAGGGAAGTTTTGAATAGCAATCCCGATAGAAAGGGCCATAGCTCCCATGATAGTAATCTGGGCGTGACCTGTCAAATAACCTGCGTATACAACTCCTACTGCCATTCCCTCCGGAATGTTATGCAGAGTTACTGCAATAACCAGCATGGTAGTTCTCTGAAGTTTGCTCTTCGGACCTTCTGCCTTGTTACTGTTCTGGTGAAGATGCGGGATCATGTGATCCAGCAAGAGCAAAAAAAGCACCCCTATCCAAAATCCCACTGCTGCCGGTACAAATGAAAGCTTCCCCAGTCCGGAAGACTGTTCAATTGCCGGGATCAGCAGACTCCATATGGAAGCCGCAACCATAACTCCTGCTGCAAAGCCGGTAAGTGCCCTTTGGATCTGTTCATTCAGATTCTTCTTCATGAAAAATACGCAGGCAGCTCCTGCAGAGGTTCCAAGAAAAGGAATCAGAATTCCATAGAATACATTTATATCCATTGATTTATTCCTCCTGTTTTATCTATATTCATATTTAAGAAATATGTTTTTTTGTTTAGCTTATGCTAACTCATGTAAGTATAACAAATTTTTCGCAAAATAAAAAGAGGATACAAAATTTTTTGTTATTTTGTATTCTCTGCATTAGATTGTGTTTGAAAAGACTTTCTGCAAAATATACTACAAAGTGAGACGTGCAGATTGCGGGAATGTTTTTCAAAACACGTTACATAGTGCAACAGAAATAAATATTCTCATGTAAACTGCATTTTGGATTAAATCCTGCGTGGCAGTAAGGGCAGCTGCCTTTTTTGTATTCCTGAAGTGTAAGTTTCCTGCCACAATTTCCGCATAAAACAGGATAAGCTTCTTCCGGTGTTGTTGCAACAAATGGATGATCTTCCAGTTCATCGTGGCAGGAATAACATGCGTAATATTTTCTGCATTTTGCACAGAGCAATGCAGCTATGTCAAGCTGTGTGTGATAGTGTGTACACCGTCCTGCCTTATCAAGCCCGATTCCATGGATCTTTATGTTTTCCTGCTTTCCCCGAGTATCTTTCGGCAGGCTATTCTTTATCCTGTTACTGTTATCAGCGGTTTCCTGCATTGTTGATTCCTTTTCTGATAGGAATTGCGATCAGAACTGCAAGAACTGTGATCACAATATCCTTTGGAATAAATGCTGTTAAGGAGTATACTGCAATTGCCGGGATGCTCATGGAGCCTCCTACAAAGTGCCACTGCAGACCACCGATTGTCTCAACGATCAGAAGTCCGATCAGTGCAAACCCGATTGAAATTGCAAGGTTTTTTGTCTTGTTCTCTGTTTTCGGACGGATTCCGCAGAGCCAGGTCATGATCGGCCATGCCCAGATGTATCCTCCGGTAACTCCTACAATGCTGCTGATTCCACCTGAGAAGTTAGCAAAGATCGGAAGACCGATGGCTCCCAACAGAACGTAAACCAGTGTTGCTGTAGTTCCAAGTCTGGAACCAAGTACTGCTCCTACAAGCGCTACGCCAAATACCTGAATAGTAATCGGTACACCGGTAGGCATTGGCAGTGAAATCTGTGATATTACTGCAAGAACTGCTGCAAACATACCAACCAGTACCATTTCTCTGGTTGTAAATTTCCTCTCTGCAGCAGGGCTTTTTGCATATGACTGACTCATAATAAGACTCTCCTCTTTCCCTGTTGATGATTGATTTTGACTTTCTTTTTATATCATAAGCGGGGAGGATTGTCAACCTGTTTCTCTGTATTTGGTTTACATTTTTGTTAAGTCGTATATAGTGTTGCTATTTCACCACTATCTGTAAATTATAACATATTATACATCAACTGCAATACAGGTATTTCCACAACAGTTACAAAAAGATGGTGAACCGGACTGAATTCAATCTGAGAAGCGCTGTCATCGTAACTGAATACAACTTTTCCACTGGCCTGGTCTTTTTTATCCTGTTCTGTTAATTCGTAATCATCCGATACCACTTTATTTATATAATGTACATAATACAGATTTATTCCATTTACAGTGGCAATAATATCACCTGACGGAATAAGTTTTGAGTTATATTTCTGCTGTTCAAACGATACAACATCTCCATTCTTCTGGTAATCAAAGGACACCGATTTAAACTTTTCAATTACATTTGCATTGTCATCCTTAAAACTGTTTTTTATAATATTACCCTTTTTAAAGCAGTACCCGTTCTCAAAGGTATCAATCAATATCGGTCTATACCCAATATCCTTTGTAACCTGTTCTACCGTTGGAAGAGATGTATAATCAGCACGTGATGCTGACGAACCTGTCCACATTGAAATCTTTCCTGTTGCTGCCACAGCAGTAACTCCAATTGTAAGTGTTGCAGCTATCAACAAAGGTAATATTTTCTTTTTTGATCTCATAGTCGTTTGCTTCATCTATTGAATTTTTTTCTCTGTTCCTGAGACGTTGCAAAAGCTCTGCTTCATCTGTCATATCAACCCTACTTTCTTTTTAATACTTTCAAAATTAAAAGCTTTTAACCTTTACATTCTTATATATCCTGTCAAAGAGCAAAAAGTTTCATTTTTTAATAAAAAAAGTATACAGAACTCGTGTTAAATTCTGTACACTCTCAATAAACTGTTCCTTTTCCATATCCTGAAAACGGCTTCAAAATTTTTCTACAGTATATTTTTATTCTCTACAGCACATAATAATGCGGAATAATATCTTCATAATGTCCATCCGGCATTCTGAATCCCTGGGGAATTACGCCAAGTCTGGTAAAACCTATTCTTTCATATAAATGTAATGCATGGGTGTTATTTGCAACCACTGCATTGAACTGCATAATACGGAAGCCTTTTACTTTCGCCTGTGCGAGGCAGTCAAGAACCAGTTTCTCGCCAATGTGTTCACCACGGAAATCTCTTCTTACTGCATAGCTGGCATTACAGATATGTCCGCATCTTCCTACATTGTTCGGGTGCAGGATATAGAGACCGACAATTTCATTGTTGTCAGTGTTTACTGCGATTCCTGTATAAGTCTGTTCTTTGAAAAAAGCATCTCCTGTTTCTTCTGTCAGGTTTTCTTCCTGTGGGAATGCTACACCATCCTCTACCACCTGATTCCATATTGTAATAGCTGCTGTTACGTCTTCTGTCTGATATTCTCTGATTACAATACCCATTCTTCTGTCCTCCATTTTCCATATCATACCGTTAACTACCAGTTTTCTGTTTCTTTACACACATCTACCCACTGCTTATTGCTTTTCGCAATTGAAACATGGGACTTACTTGATTCAATTAAAATCCCAGAATCCAGTCCCTGTTTCAGGATCATATTTGCGGCGGATAGTTCCGCCTGTTACCGGATGAAGTTCGATTTCTGCAGTATACAGTACAGTAATTGATTTCATATGACCTGCTGCCATGCAATGTCGTTCACCATCTTTATAAGAAAATACTGCATGGGTATGATGGTAACAAGTATTATTTTCACCTGTGACCACGTTACCGTTTAAAGATACCAACTCAAGCATTCCGGAAATGCGCTGTTCTTCGAAGCTGCCTGTCTCTGGGATAAAGGTCTGAATTTCTGCATCCTTGCATCCTCCGATCCCTGAAAAAGTGGCTGATCTGATATTTTCTTTTTTACATATTTCGAGGATTGTACTGATGATCTCGTCATTACGATCCATTCTTATGTAATAGCATTCGCCGAATTTTCTGTAATCCATTTTTTATCTCCATTTAAGTTATTGCTTTTGGATAAATATTGCTTAACAGAAATATTATATTCCTGTTTCCTGTTGATAACAATCCCTATCATTCTGTTTCTGTCATTTAAAGAAGTGTACGTTACTGTGAACGGAGTAAACAGTAACAAGTGTGCAATTTTAACATCTTCCACAGTTCCTGCACGGGTTACATCTGGCTTTTTTTATGTGCGGATACCATTCATGGATTTCCGGTAATGGATCGCCTTTTTTCCATTCTTTTACACTATAGTGATCCGTAAAAAACACTTTTTCCCCAAAGTATTCTATTTCCAGTGGATAAATTGTAATTTTTTCAGGATTCATACAGCTTTGACAGATTCTCGGGGACAATATCTGATCTCCAAATGATACTGCCTGATTCATAGTGATAATCTGCACATGATTTTCACTGATATATTCTATTTTCTGTTCTGCTGCACATGTGTATGCTGAGGGAATTTTCACTTTGTTGATCGTAAATATCCCCGCAGGAGTTTTTACTGTTTTCATTAATTTTCCACCTTTTATATTCACTATGTTCAATGAAGATAAAGATGAGTGAAGAAAAAACAAGTTCTTTGTATTTGTCCATAATGTCATCCGGCATTCTGAATCCCTGGGGAATCACGCCAAGTCTGGTAAAACCGATTCTTTCATATAAATGTAATGCATGGGTGTTACCATGAACGATCAGTTTTCTGTTTCTTTACACACATCCACCCATCCGTTTGCCTCTGCTGCCTCTGTTACTGTGGCAGTGGATGCTTCCAGTTCGATCACATGGTCAAGAAAGCCTTTCTCTTCCAGATATTTTTCTGCTTTTTCCAAAGACATTTTTCATTTCCTCCTGAGTTATATCTTATCTGTGTCCCAGCTCCCAGAATGCCACTGCACTTGCTGCTGCCACATTCAATGAATCTACTCCGTGGGACATTGGTATCTTTACTGTATAATCGCAGTCTACGATGGTCTGTGATGCAAGGCCGTCACCTTCAGTTCCGAGAATGACTGCCAGTTTTTCTTCTGAACGAAGTGCTTTGTCATCAATTCCTACAGAATCGTCACGCAGAGCCATTGCAGCTGTTTTGAATCCCAGATTTTGCAGACTCTGCATCCCATCCTGTGGCCATACAGTTTTTTTATCAAAATATGTCCAGGGAATCTGGAATACAGTTCCCATGCTGACTCTGGCTGCACGTCGGTAAAGCGGGTCACTGCATCCGCTGGTCAGAAGTACTGCATCCATATGGAGAGCTGCCGCTGAACGGAAAATAGCTCCAATATTTGTAGGATTTACAACATTTTCAAGAACTGCTATGCGGCTGGCATTTCTGCAGATTTCCTCTACAGATGGCAGTGGATTTCTGCGCATTGCACATAGCATTCCGCGTGTAAGGGCAAATCCGGTCAGCTTGACCAGAAGTTCATATTCCGCGGTATAAACCGGCACATCCGGATATTGTTTCAGGATTTCCTGTGCCTCTCCTTCCAGATCTTTATGCTCCACCAGGAAAGAGATTGGCTGATATCCTGCATTCAGGGCACGTTCAATTACTTTCGGACTTTCCGCAATGAAAATTCCCGGTTCCGGTTCATAGTATCGTAAAAGCTGCACTTCAGATGTTCTGGCATATACATCCAGTTCCGGCGCAGCGAAATCTTTTATTTCGTTAAACATAAAAATAAAACCTCCAAACTGAGTAATCTTATCTTACATCAGTTTGGAGGTTTATACAAGAATTCCTTTTCAACAGTGTTGTTCGATTGTTACTGTGAACGGAGTGAACAGTAACGTTTGATTCTTTTTCTTCTGTCTTTATATGCCAGAAACAGAATCGTCAGAAACGTAACCGTCTCCGCTGCAAGAAGAGAGATCCAGATTCCATTTAATCCAAATAATTTCGCAAGTATAACTGCGCAGATAACAATAGCAACAATTCCTCTCAGGAATGATCCCACAATCGCGATTTTCGGTTCATCTACTGCTGAGAAATATGCCACCAGTACAATATTGATTCCTGCCACTATAAATCCAAGGAAATACAGACGCAGTCCTGTATGTGCATAATTCAACAACTGAACATTGTTTTCACTGTTAAAAATGCTAATCAGCGGGTCAGTTGCTGTCCAGATGATCAATTGGATCAGTGCTTCTACTGCAAGGCATACGAGCAGGCTCCATTTCAGAAGTTTTTTTACCTGAGTGGGCTGACCTTTTCCGTAGCTTTCACTGATCAGAGGCTGTGCTCCCTGGGCCAGACCGTTGAAAATTGCAAATGCCACGATAGAAAGGTTTGCCACAACTCCATAGGCTGCTACACCTACATTTCCTGCGATTCCCAAGATCAGGAAGTTAAATACAATAGCGATCACACCGGAAGACAGTTCACCGACAAATGCGGAAACTCCCAGCTGACAGCAGGAAATCAGGTGCCTGAATGACGGTTTTTTCCAATGGAATTCTACATGGTTTCTGCTGCTTCTGTAGTGTATGGTACAGACACTCATTGTTACGATCGGACAGATTGCAGTAGCCAGTCCTGCTCCGGAAAATCCCAGGCCGACAGGGAACATGAATATGTAATCAAATACAATGTTAAAAATACTTCCGCTGATGGAACCGATCATTGCAATAGAAGGCGCTCCATCGTTTCTGGCAAATGCAGTACATGTATAGTTTGACATGAAGAATGGTGTTGCAATCAGAATAATTCTCATGTAGTTTCGTCCAAGTCCGATCAATCCGGCATCTGCCCCCAGCAAAGCCAATGCCTTGTCTGGAATGAAGATTCCGATCAGCATAAATGGAACTGCAGCCAGTATGCTCCAAGTTACTGACTGTACGAAATAATGATCTGTATTTTCTCCTTTTGCCCTGCTTATGGCATACCTGGTAGCGGAACCAATCCCAATCATAGCCCCAATCGCATAGATTAGCCCATAAACCGGCAGGATCAGGTTCAGGATTGCCAGCCCATCAGCACCGGAATATACAGAGATAAAGAAAGTATCTGCCAGAACATAAACAGAAATCCCGATCATTCCGGCAACACTCTGGGTTACATATTTAGTAAATCTTTTCAGCATAATTCTTTTCTCCTTCCGTAAAGGCTTGCTTTCTATTATATCTGTATTTTAAGAAATAGCAATCAAAAACTCCTCTCAGGCAGCTATGCATAATAATTTCAGCAACATGCTGATTATAGCAGGTATCGATAAATTTATATCATTCTGATGAAATATTATATTTCATTTTTCACGTTAATAATATAAAATTATCAATGTAAAAAATATCAGGGCATATTCGAATAATCATTTCTAAACTTTTTCAAATATGCTCCGGAAAGGAACTTTTATACTAATGAAAACCAAGATTCAGGATATGACCTCCGGTTCACCGGGACGGTTGATCATTCTTTTTGCAATTCCCCTGATGCTGGGAAATATCTGTCAGCAGCTTTATACAATGGTGGATACCATGGTTGTTGGCCAGGCTGCAGGTGTGGAGGCTCTTGCCGCACTGGGTGCTGTTGACTTTCTGATGTGGGTTGTCACAGGAATATCCACAGGACTCACTCAGGGATTTTCTATTCAACTCTCCCAATATTATGGGGCAAAGGATTTCGAAAATCTGCGTAAATCTCTGGCTCATAGTTACCGACTGACCGCATTCATCGCAGCCGGAGTATTGATTCTCAGCCAGTCATTTGCTTCGCTGGTATTAACAGGGCTGCATACACCTTCCAATATTATCGGAATGTCTCTGTTATATCTGCGCATCATTTTCTGCGGAATCCCCGCCACAGCAGCCTATAATATGTTTGGCTCTGCCCTAAGGGCTATGGGAAACAGTAAAACACCGCTGACTGCAATGATCATCGCATCTGTGCTGAATGTCTCACTGGACATCCTTTTTGTGGCAGGCTTCAGATGGGGTGTGGCAGGAGCAGCAATCGCAACTGTGATTGCACAGAGCTTCTCCGCTGTTTACTGTTTCCTGATTTTACGCAGAATTGATATCGTTCATCTGACCAGAGCAGATTTTATGCCTGCCTCCGGTATGAATGCCCGCCTGATGAAGCTTGGTATTCCTGTTGTATTTCAGAATATCATCATCGGTGTGGGCGGTCTGGTAGTCCAGTATGTGATCAATGGCTACGGTTTCCTTTTTGTAGCAGGATTTACAGCTACAAACAAGCTTTATGGTCTGCTGGAAATGGCTGCTATTTCCTATGGATATGCCATCGTTACCTATGTGGGTCAGAATCTGGGAGCCAGAAAGATTGACAGGATCAGAAAAGGCGTCCGCAGCAGTATGATGCTTTCCCTGCTTACCTCACTGATCATTTCTGCTGCCATGTTTTTATTTGGAAAAAATATTCTCTCACTTTTCATCTCAGGTGAACCGCAGCAGACACAGCAGGTACTGGCAATTGCTTTTAAATACCTTTCTATTATGGCTGCCATGCTTTGGGTTTTGTACTTCCTGTACGTGTACAGATCTGCACTTCAGGGGCTGGGAGATACCTTAATGCCTATGGTAAGTGGTATGGCTGAATTTGTCATGCGTATCAGTGCTGCACTGATCCTTCCCTATTTCATCGGACAAGACGGTATTTTCTTTGCAGAGATTGCAGCATGGAGCGGAGCCACTGTGATCTTATGCATCAGCTATTATGTACGGATGCATAAATATCATTAAAACAAAACAGGCACATAGTCCCGGATATCCGGTATATGTGCCTGTTTTTTGATCAGTCGATTCTTAGGATAGCGTTCAGGATTCTTCTTGCGCTAAGACGGATTTCTTCTTCAGTAATAAAACCTTTTTCGTAACCTTCTTTAGGCCTTGTTAAAGTTCTTCCCTTAAAAATGCAAAAGGTTCTTCATCCTGAAGGAAATGCATAAGCTGATATGCACACATGATCGCTACATTTTCCTCACGCAGAATCCTCTTTACTTCTTCTCTGTCAGCAAGCACAACTTCGATTTCTTCGGAATCCTCCTGTGCCGCTTTACTGATCTCGCCTTCCGCGTAACCGTAAACAGTTGCGCAGGATTCATCTGTCATGCCAACCGTTGTGAAATAAGGTTTCTCAAATGCAGGATCTACTTTCAGAGGTGTGAATTTCAATCCTGTTTCCTCGTACATTTCTCTTACCGCACCCTCATGAAATTCTTCGTTTGGTTCTACCAGACCTGCCGGAAATTCGTAGATATATCCGCCGATTGCGTATCTGTACTGACGTACCAATACAACTCTGTCTTTTTTTTCTCCGTAAAGACTGTAAATGATCACGCCATCAGGAGTGTTTTTACCTGTTTTTATCTTTAATTCGTTAATAGTTTTCGCACGTGATGCCACGAAATATGACACAGGAGTGTTGTGGATGCTTGTTGCATTTAAATGATACAAATTCAAAAATTTACAGTCTGTCAGTTTCTCGATATTGTGTATCTGTCCCATAATGGATACTTCCTTTCGTTTTTTAATATTATCTGTGGATTAATTACTGCTAATTTTCTGATTTCCTCAATAACTTCCTGCCGGATACCAGTATCATTCATTTCATAAACCTCACATTTTGATGTTTATACTTTTCCTTATCTTACCATATTATCCTATCTTTTTTAAGCCTGTCAGATAATTTCTGCAATTATTTTTTTACTCGCATATAACAAAAGAGTATCCTTCCGTTCATATGGAAAGATACTCTTTTATGCGGATAACAGGACTTGAACCTGCACGGGATGCCCACTGGTACCTAAAACCAGCGCGTCTGCCAATTCCGCCATATCCGCCTGTTATAAAAACAGCGGAAACCTTATAAAAGATTTCCGCTTGTTTAATGAAGCATCGGGGATTCGAACCCCGGACAACTTGATTAAAAGTCAAGTGCTCTACCGACTGAGCTAATGCTCCATATAAAAGACTGGGCTAGCTGGATTCGAACCAGCGAATGCAGCAGTCAAAGTGCTGTGCCTTACCGCTTGGCGATAGCCCAAAGGCAAAGGGTGGATACAGGGATTCGAACCCTGGGCCTCCAGAGCCACAATCTGGCGCGCTAACCAACTGCGCTATACCCACCACAGCGTGCCTGAAGGGATTCGAACCCCCGACCCACGGCTTAGAAGGCCGTTGCTCTATCCAGCTGAGCTACAGACACATCTCCCTGTTACATACAGAGAAGCGGGTGATGGGAATCGAACCCACGTATCTAGCTTGGAAGGCTAGTGTTCTACCATTGAACTACACCCGCATTTCGCTGAAACGGTAATGTTGTTGTTTACAGCAGTCGGGGTGACAGGATTCGAACCTGCGGCCTCCTGGTCCCAAACCAGGCGCTCTAGCCAAACTGAGCCACACCCCGCTGTTTCTTTATTTATTTTTGCTTCGTTGTCCGACGCAAGACATATTATATGTTAATCAGTGTCAAATGTCAACACCTTTTTTTCAATTTTTACAATTTTTTTTAAAAATTAAATTTTCAAAGGTATAAGGCAGGATGAAAACCCAGTAAAATCAAGGGTTTGCAGACTTTCCCGGTTAATCCCAATCCCGCCTTTTTTTCTATATTTTTTCTATATTTTTTCTATATTTTCTTCTTTTTCTATTTTGATTATAAATTTTTTAAGCAAAATATATTGTTTGATTTATTTGCTACATTTGATCAAAATAAATCTATTTTTACAGATACCGGATTTCTGCCTGCAGATCCTTCCCCTCTTCTGCCTCCATCACAGCATAACTGAATTTACGCCCTCTCTGTCTGGGAAAGGTCAGGCTGCCCGGATTAATCACCAGGATTCCCTCCTGCATCTCAATTTCCGGATAATGTGTATGTCCAAACAGCACTGCCTCACAGCCTCTGGCTCTGGCAGCTTCTACAATGCCATCTGTTCCGCCTGAAACCCCATAAGTATGTCCATGGGTCACCAGAATCTTTTTTCCTGCAAGATCAATAATTTCTTCCCTTGGAAGGTCCGAAAAGAAATCATTATTTCCTGATACAATACAGCAGGGGCAGTCCACAAGAGCTTCAATAAAAATCTCGCGGCCTTCCACATCTCCACAATGAATCAGGTAATCAAAGGGTTCCTCCCTGTATACAGCTTTTTCCAGGTTCTCGTCCCTTCCATGAGTATCACTGACGATCAATATTTTCATCTGCATCTTCCTTTATTTTGTGAATGTCTTATTTTAATACGTCCCTGATCGCACGAAGGGCTTTCCCCCTGTGACTGATCTTATTTTTTTCCTCCATAGAAAGTTCTGCAGAGGTACATCCATATTCCGGCAGATAAAATATAGGATCATATCCAAAACCATTCTCTCCCTTTTCTTCGTACCCGATACGGCCTTCCATTGTCTCTCTTACTGTTTTCACAGTTCCGTCCGGAAATGCTGCCGCAACTGCACAGACAAATCTTGCAGTACGCTTTTCGTCCGGTACTCCTTCCAGACGCTGGATCAGATTTCCATTTTTGATACGGTAGGAAGTATCTTCTCCCATATAACGGGCAGAATAGATTCCCGGTTCCTTATTCAAATAATCAATTTCCAGGCCTGAATCGTCTGCCAGCGTAATCTCACCTGTCATTTCACAGATTGTTTTCGCTTTGATCTCTGCATTTTCTTCAAAGGAATTTCCATCTTCTACAATATCTGCATGGATTCCCGCTTCTTTCATGGAAACAACCTCCACATCCATATCTGCCAGAATTTCCCGGATTTCCTTCATCTTATTCTGATTTCCTGTTGCAAAAATTATTTTTTTCATTTTCTGATACCCTCATCTATTGCGTTTTCATGTTTAGTTCTTCTTTTTCGGCGGACGTGGACCCAGAAACTGATAATAATAGGTTTTCAACATACCATTATAAATCTTTCTGTTTTTATCTGCCTTCCTGCCAATATCATTTTCTGCTTTATCATAAGATGTGATCAGATACATAGACCACTTATCCAGACGCTGATAGCTCTCCCCGATCTCCCGATAAAGCCGGGACAGATTTTCCTTTTCCTCCAGACGTTCACCATAGGGTGGGTTCGTGATAATAAAACCATAGGGCTTCGGATGTCGAAGTTCTTTCACCGGACGCTGCTGAAAATGAATCAGCTTGTCTACTCCTGCCATTTGGGCATTAGCTCTGGCAGCCTTTAGAGCTTCCGGATCAATATCATATCCCTGAATATCTGTTTCAATGTTAAGATTTACTCTGTCCTGAGCCTCTTCCAGCGCATCATACCAGCACTTTCTTGGAACCAGATGCTTCCAGTCCTCGGCCAGAAATGAACGATGCATACCAGGTGCAATATCTGCAGCGATCATTGCAGCCTCTATTGGAAAAGTACCGCTTCCACAGAAAGGATCTACCAGAATTCTGTCTTTGTTCCACGGTGTCAGCATGATCAAAGCAGACGCCAACGTTTCTGTAATAGGCGCTTTCACTGTCATTTTCCGGTAACCTCTCTTGTGAAGGGAAATGCCCGAGGTATCAATACCAATGGTCGCTACATCCTTCATAAAGGCTACACGGATGGGAAAACTGGCTCCTTCCTCCTCAAACCAGGATACCTTATATACCCCCTTCAGACGTTCCACAATCGCCTTTTTCATAATAGACTGGATATCTGAGGGACTAAACAGCTTACTTTTTACAGAATTCGCTTTTGCCACCCAGAATTTACCATCTCTGGGAATATAATTTTCCCAGGGCAGAGTCTTGGTTTTCTCAAACAGCTCGTCAAAGGTCTGCGCTTTTACCTCCGCCACCTTCAACAGGATTCTCTCCGTAGAACGCAGAAACATATTTGCATCTGCAATTCCCTGGGCATCTGCCTGAAAAGTCACCTTACCATCTTCCACTTTGGTGATCTCATAACCAAGATCAAGAATTTCCCGCTTCAGCACAGCCTCCATCCCAAAATGGCAGGGTGCGATCAGTTCAAATTTATCCATTCTTTATCCTTTCATTTTTCATATATCTGTCAGTATGATTATAAATTTATTTGCTTTACAATATTGCCTTCAAAATCTCTGATTAAAAATACTCCGTTTTCATAAATCCCATAAGTAGGTGGATTTCCCTCCTTAGGAATAGACACAGATCCCGGATTTAACAATATATATCCTTCCTTTTGCTCAGCACGGAGGACATGGGTGTGTCCATGAATCAGGATATCCCCATCCTGAACAGGGGGCAAATTATTTTCATTATAAATATGCCCATGTGTAGCATAAAAAGTTCTGCCATCCAGATTGAGAATACAGTAATCCGCCATCACCGGAAACTGCAGCACCATCTGATCTACCTCTGCTTCACAATTTCCTCGAACTGCGTATATTTCTCTTTTCAAAGCATTCAACATAGAGATCACTTCCTTAGGTGCATAATCTTTCGGAAGATCATTTCTTGGTCCATGGTAAAGCAGATCGCCCAGCAAAACCAGGCGTTCTGCCTTTTCCTCTCTATAAGCATCCAGCATCTTTCTGCAGTAATATGCAGATCCATGAACATCTGATGCAAACATATATTTCATAATTTCATTTCTCCTCTTTGTTTCGTTGTTACTGTTTAATTCTTTCACAGTTACCTTTTTCTTTCTAATTCATTACATTACCATGGTCAGGAAGAAATTACAAGATTTCTTCCCCGATAAGCCCGAAAACCTCCGATCACAGACCTGGTCATATAGCCTTTTTTTGCCAGTTGTCTGGCTAACATAAGACTTGCCCCACCTCTGTCACAATAAAGTACCAGAACCTTTTTTTCAGGTAATTTTCTATATTCATCGAATTTTCCGTATGGTATATTCACTGCCCCTTTTACATGACCTTCTGCATATTCTTTCTCATCTCTGAGATCTATGATCAGTGAATCCTTCCGATCCACATAATAATCCAGCATTTTTGCAGAAATAGTTTCCAGAGGAAACATAGCTGACTCCTTTTTATTTATAGTATATGCATAGTTTCAGAATTGAGAAACCAGCCTATTACATAGAGAACACCCCGGTAGGGGAGCTACCGGGGTGTTCAAGGGGAGTATAAATAATTAAATAAGGGGTTATGTAAAAAAAATTTTTGAAGGGTAAATTCTTTTTACAAGTACGATTATAATATAGCTTGTTGAAAAAATCAACATATTTTAATGAATATTCCCTGAGGTTTTTGGAATAATAACAATTGTCATTCAGAAACACCGGGATTTTTATAAAAAATACTCAATTCCGGTTAATAAACCACATTAGGAGGAATTAAAATGGCAAAAAATTACGATTCTACAACCAAAAACAGCAAAAATTATGAGGGCACTTCCAGTAAATACAGTTCCGAAAGCAGAACAAACCAGTCCTCTGACCACACTAACAACAGCGAATCAAACTGTCATAACAGCAAAAACAGTAATAAAATGAATCATAAGGACTCCCAGTCTTACAAATCCGAAGAAACCTCCAGATACTAAAATCTGCTCAAAAATCCCCCTGAAGTCTTTCCGCGACCCTTCAGGGGGATTTTTATCAGGCTTTCTCTTCCAGATATTCCAGACATTCATTCACACTTTTGATACCCAGTTCCTTGCGTACTTTATCCTGAATTTCCACCAGACATTCCAGAAGAATCGGATTAAACACTCCGCATTCTCCATTTAAGATCATCTCCATTGCCTTTTCATGAGAATATGCTTTCTTATATACCCGGTCGCTTACCAGGGCATCATACACATCTGCCAGTGATACCACCTGGGCAGATATGGGGATTTCTTCTCCTTTCAAGCCATCCGGATATCCTTTTCCATCATAACGTTCATGGTGCCAGCGACAGATTTCATAGGCATATTTCATCATCTCTTCATCATGATACATTTCCAGACTATCCAGCATCTGGGCACCTATGAGCGTGTGCTGTTTCATAATTTCAAATTCTTCCTTTGTAAGCTTTCCGGATTTATTCAGAATTTTTTCATCAATTCCGATCTTACCGATATCATGAAGCGCAGAAGCTGTGGCAATCATATACTGCTGAGACCAGGAAAGATTATAATTCTCTGATTTCCGCATCAGTTTCTCCAGCAAAAGCTGAGTCAGAATATTGATATGAAGCACATGAAGCCCGCTTTCACCATTTCGAAACTCTACAATCTGGCTGAGAATCCCGGTCATCATACGGTTATTTTTCTCTTTTTCATAAATCTGATCTGTTACCAGATGGATCAGACGCCTTTGCTTGGCATAAAGCTTGATCATATTGATAACCCGCTGATATACCACCTTGGTATCAAATGGTCTGCTTATGTAATCTGAAGCCCCCAGTTCATAGGCACGACGGATATAGCTCTCCGATCCTTCACTGGAAATCATAATCACCGGTATATCCTCGATCCATTTATCTCTGTTCATATAGGCAAGTACTTCAAATCCATCCATTTTGGGCATAATAATGTCCAGCAGAACCAATGAGATTTCAGTTCCATACTGCTCCAGCATCTCCAGGGCCTCATTTCCATCACAGGCTTCCAGGATCCGGTATTCTTTTCCCAGAATTTCCTTGAGTATCTCGCGGTTCATTTCAGAATCATCAACGACCAGAAGCTGAGGCAGATTTCTTTTTTCCATCTCATCTGTATTTTGCTTCAGATCCCAACGGGTCACTACTGTATTTTTATGCCCCTTGGCCATATACATAAGTCTGTCTGCTTTGGTGATTGCTTCCTCCATCCTGCCGTGGGTAAACATAGCTCCACCAATGCTCACTGAAAGGATCAGACGATTAAAGCCGGGGATATGCGTCTCATGAATCTTCTCCTGGATCATGCGAAGCTTCTGAGAAAAAACCTCCTTCTCAATTCCAGGCAGGATCAACAAAAATTCATCTCCTCCATAACGCACCAGAATATCCGTGCGGCGGATATAATGCCGAATCACCTTCACTACGGTTGTCAGTACCAGATCTCCTCCATCATGACCATAAGTGTCATTGCATAATTTGAAATCATCCAGATCAATAACCGCAATTCCGGCATTCACAGACATATCCTTGACTTTTTCCTCAAAATATCTGCGATTATATGCCCCGGTCAGCACATCCTTATACAGCTTTTCACTATATACAGTCAGTTTTCCTGCCAGCTTTTCGTACCCTTCTTTATCAGTCAGTGTATTCTCATCCAGCTTTTTCAACATTTCCATTACATAAGGCTCACCATCTATTTCCAAATACTTTGCAAACACCTGGTACATGTCGGAATCAAGAAATTCAATCTTGGATGTCTGTTTCTTTTCATCCAGTGCTTTAAGAGAAATACAATTATCACATCTTTTATTTTTATTCCAGAAAGCATAACACTGACAAAGATATTTTTTTCCTGGAAGCTTACTTTCCATTCCGGCAGCCTGCAGATCACTGCCCTTCAGAAGACGGACTATATCAAAAATCTCCCGGAGCACTTCCATTTTATTCTCTGCTTCCTGCATTGTTATTTGTTTCCACTCGATCATTATTCCCAGCCTCTCACGAACACCAGCTTTTTTCTGTGATATAAACTTGTATTATTATATCACTTACCTATTACGCAGCACAATAAGAATAATTTTTTTCTTAGTTTCATAAATATTCGCAAAAGAAGCTCTATATTTTCGAACAATCATAAAAAGTACCGGCCTTCCGGTCATTAGATTTTCAGATCTGATTTCCGGAGGTCGGTACTCATTTCACGTACAAAACGTTTTTTGTTTTATTATTTTATCATTTACCAGATTTTGGAATCCACTGCTGCTTTTTCAATCGCAAGTCCCTTCATATATCTTTCCATAAAGGAATTAAATCCTGCTACACCTTCTGGTTTCGGATCCAGAGTACTGCTTTCCTGGTCTGCAAATACCTTATTATCAAGGAATGCTTCCAGAGTTTCACCTTCTTCTTTATTTACAAGATAGGATGCAAGAAGGGCAATTCCCCAGGCTCCACCTTCACCTGCTGTAGACATTACAGATACCGGTGCATTTACAGCGTCTGCCAGAATCTGCTGTCCAACGCCTTTTGTCTTAAATAATCCGCCATGACCAAGGAGACGGTCTACCTTTACGTTTTCTTTCTCAAACAGAAGGTTCAGGCCTACTCTCATGGCACCAAGGCATGTATACAGATTATTTCTCATAAAGTTTGCAAGGTTAAATTTGCTTTCAGGAGAACGTACAAATAAGGGGCGTCCCTCTTCAAAGCCTGTCATATGCTCACCTGAGAAATAGCAGTAGGATAGAAGTCCTCCACAGTCTGGATCTCCTTCCAGTGCTTTATTATAAAGGGTTCCGAACAGTTTGTTCATATCTACTTCCATGCCCATAGCTTCTGCAAATTCTTTGAACACATTTACCCATGCATTCAGGTCAGAAGTACAGTTGTTGGAATGTGCCATAGCTACCAGGTGTCCGGACGGAGTGGTAACCATATCAATTTCTTTATAAGGTCTGGAGAGTTCTTTTTCCAGAACAATCATGGCAAATACAGAAGTTCCTGCTGAAACATTACCTGTACGGACTGCTACACTGTTTGTGGCAACCATACCTGTTCCTGCATCACCTTCCGGAGGACACATCGGGATTCCGGCTTTCAGTTTTCCTGTTACGTCAAGAAGTTTTGCACCTTCTTCTGTCAGAACACCGGCATCTTCACCTGCAACAAGTGCTTTCGGCATAATATCGCGAAGCTTCCATGAAAATCCATAAGGGGCTACCAGTTCATCAAATTTATCAACCATCTCCTGATTGTAATCAGCCTTTGTGGTATCAATGGGGAACATACCTGCTGCATCGCCGATACCCAGAACTTTCTTTCCTGTCAGTTTCCAGTGAACATAAGCTTCCAGAGTTGTAATATAGTCAATATCTTTCACATGTTCTTCACCGTTAAGGATTGCCTGATACAGATGTGCGATACTCCATCTCTGAGGGATGTTGTAGTTGAACAGTTCCATCAGTTTCTCGCTGGCTTCCCCTGTAATATTGTTTCTCCATGTACGGAATGGTACAAGAAGTTCTCCCTCTTTATTGAAAGGCATATATCCATGCATCATGGCGCTGACACCAAATGCACCTACAGATTCCAGTTCTACGTCATATTTTGCTTTTACATCCTTTGCCATATCCTGATAACAATCCTGGATACCTGTCCAGATATCATCAAGGCTATATGTCCAGACACCGTTTTCATAACGATTTTCCCATTCATGACCGCCGGATGCGATCGGCTGATTTTTATCATCTACAAGTACTGCTTTGATCCTGGTAGAACCAAATTCAATACCAAGTGCTGTTTTGTTAGCGAGAATCGCTGCTTTTGCTTCTGCTGCTCCCATTTTTATGTACCTCCCTGTTTCTCTGTCATTTATGATTACAGATCACTCGACAATCTGTAATCATATATATTGTACACCCATATTATTATCGCATTTCTTTTATTGTTTTGCCATAATTTTTTACATTTTAATTGCAAAAAAATTATTTTCTGAATGCAAGTTCATTCCATCTCAGTTCATTTTTGAAATCACGGATATTGGTATCTTTATCAATGTAAACAGCTTCAATACCCATAGCAGCTGCCCAGTCTCCCATCTGCTCTGCTGTCAGGTCATAGGAGAATGCTGTATGATGAGCTCCACCTGCAAGGATCCATGCTTCTGCACCTGTCTTAAGGTTTGGCTGTGGTGTCCAGAACGCACTTCCTACAGGAAGCTTCGGCATTGGTTTCTCAACCTTCTTGCAGTCTACATCATTGATGATCAGACGGAAACGATCTCCAAGGTCAATCAGAGATGTTGCGATAGCCGGACCGGTTTTGCTTGTGAATACAAGTCTTGCAGGATCTTCTCTGTCACCCATGGAAAGCGGGCATACCTTAATGCCAATCTTGCCATCTGCAACAGACGGGCAAACCTCAAGCATATGAGACTGAAGGATTCCTTCTTTTCCAGGTACAAAGTTATAGGTGTAGTCTTC
The DNA here is from genome assembly GCF_052064155.1 of Blautia sp. HCP3S3_C12. NCBI lineage: Bacteria > Bacillati > Bacillota > Clostridia > Lachnospirales > Lachnospiraceae > Blautia > Blautia sp. HCP3S3_C12. The sequence goes on from NZ_JBQHWC010000003.1 coordinate 224,437, forward strand.
CATCATAGAAGTTCCTTTTGCATCTTTTACACCAGCAGTCATAATCTTCATCAGACGAACCATTGCAGCTGTCTTCCAGTCACCTTCTGCACCGAATCCATAACCTTTTTCCATAAGTCTCTGGATTGCAAGTCCAGGAAGCTGTTTAAGAGCGCCCAAATCTCCAAAGTGTGTAACAATGGCCTGATAATTTTTCTCTTCCAGGAATTTCTCAAATCCGATTTCAATCTGAGCCTGAACTGCTACATGACGTCTGAATTCTTCCGGATCCCTTCCCTCAAGAATGATATCATATTTACTGTAGTATTCATCTACTAACGCATCAACATCACCCTTAGCTACATCTTTTACATAGTCAGCGATCTCATTTACAGGATAAGCATCTACTTCCCATCCGAATTTGATCTGTGCTTCTACTTTATCACCTTCTGTAACAGCTACGTTTCTCATGTTATCTGCCACACGGCATACACGGATATGGCTGCTTTCCATAATGCCAACAGCTGTACGCATCCAGGAAGCAAGTCTTTCCTGTACATCTTTATCTGCCCAGTGGCCAACGATAACTTTTCTTTCGATTCCCATTCTTGAAACAATATGACCATATTCACGACCGCCATGTGCAGACTGATTTTCATTCATAAAGTCCATATCAATGGTATCATAAGGAATTTCTTCATTAAACTGCGTGTGAAGATGACAGAGTGGTTTTCTGTATTCTTTCAGGCCAAGGATCCATGATTTTGCCGGTGAGAAGGTATGCATCCATGTGATAACACCTGCACAGTCCTCATCTGCATTTGCTTCATTAAATGTTTTACGGATCAGTTCATTTGTAATCAGTGTTGGTTTCCATACAAGTTCAAATGGAAGAACACCGCTTTTGTTTAATTCTTCAACGATAATTCTGGAATGCTCGGCAACTTTTCTTAAGCATTCATCTCCGTAAAGATCCTGTGAACCTGTACAAAACCAGAACTTATAGTTTCTTCCTGTTTTCATGATAAAATTCCTCCTGGATTTTTTATATTTTCAGATCTTCTGCTGCTTTCCACAGCATCTTCAATCTGTGTGTTTACTGTTAATATCCGGCGTTTTTATTCAGCCTTTCTGCACGATCCCCGTATGATCAGTTCCGGGTGGATCAGTCTTTCAACCTTGCTCTCTGCTTCAGAAACTCCGTTGATCTTTTCCAGGATCAGTTCTGCAGCCATTTCTCCCAGTTTTTCCTGGGGATGGGCAATTGTTGTGATTCCGCCTCCACGCTGTGCATACAGAGAATTATCATAACCTGTGATCGAAACATCTTCCGGTATCCTGATTCCTAGTTTTTCCAGTTCTTCCATAACCTGAACAGCAATCTGGTCATTATAACAGACAATCCCATCCGGAAGCTGTCCGTTCTGTACCATCTCCTTTGCCATCAGTGCCGGTTTAATCTTTCTGTCTTCTGTGTGAAACCAGATAACATCATCCGGATCATAGGAAATCCCGGCCTCCTGCAGTGCTTTTACATAACCTTTATGACGTTTCAGTCCCTGCATATCATCAGCTTTAAAGAATCCCTTGATCTTCTTATGTCCCAGATCCAGCAGATATTTTGTTACCAGATATCCTCCCTGCGCGTCATCCATGAGAATATGAGGTTTGTCTCTCATTTCCGAATAGATTCCCTGAATAAACACATATGGAATATCAAACTTGTCCAGATTCTGATAAAGATTTCTGTGTTTACAGATCATTTCACTTTTACTTGGTTCAATGATCAGTCCGTCAATATCTTTCTTCAGAAGCTCTTCCAGACATCTGGCTTCTTTTTGCCTGCTGTTTGCCGTATTTTTCAGGATAATGCTGTAACCACTTTCTGAGAGGACATTGTCCATTCCCTGTATCAGTCTGGGAAAAATGTAATCAGAAATATATGTGGTAACTACCGCAATATTTTTTGATTTTTTGATGTGGCGCATATTTTCTGAGCAATAAGTACCTCTCCCGTGAAATGCCTCCACATATCCGTCCTGTTCCAGAATTCCCAGTGATTTACGGACTGTATGCCTACTCAGGGAATATTTCTGAGAAAGTTCGTTTTCTGAAGGAAGCTTTTCTCCCGGCCGGATAACTCCTGATACAATATCATTTCTGAGCTGTTCCATAAGCGAGAAATATTTAGGCTTTCCATTATCTGTCATGTCTTCTTCCCTCCTGTATTTAGGATACAACTTGTATGCACATACGAACAAGTTGTTTTTTATGCTTAAATTATACAAAATACAGGAGGATTTTTCATTAGTTTTTCCCATTATTTTATCTCTTGGCTACAAATACCATGAACTGCCATACGTACCTTCTCATCCAGCCTGGAATTACAAGTGATTAATGTCACCATCGGTTTATGGGCATCCGGCCAGATACCGGTTTCATACATAGAATTTCTCTTCAGGGCAGCCAGCTGCCTTTGATATGACGGACTGTCCAGGTCATATCCATATTCAAAGGCAGCTCCTCCCTCCCCTGCCTGTTCTACAGAAAAAATATCGTAAACCAACTTTTTCTCTGGTGTCACAATTTCAAACTGTGGACATTTTTCCAGAAATTCAGGCTGTTCATACTGGTTCAGATTAGCAAACATCATATGACCTTCCATGTTGTGACCATAGATAAAGCTGTGAGAATCTGTAAAAGCTGCATCATTGTGATGCCCAAGGAAAATACTCCCAAATAAATCCTCCTTTCTCTCAAAATCATGTTTCAGGTAAAATTCATCGTCCTCTCCCTGCACTACCGGATAGGAAATATCAGCTCCCGAAATCCTAATCCAGCCAACTGTCTGCGGATTGAGCTTTCTTAGCTTCTCCCAGGAAATCCCAAAGGATTCCCTGATTTCAGCCTTTATATTATTTTTCGCCTTTTCTGCGTCAGATTTTTTTCTGCTTTGTCCGGTGTTATTTTCTGTATCCGGATTTTTAACTGCTTTATCATTTTCTGCGTAACTTCCGGCATAGGCAAGCTGTTCCACATATTGATTCTTTTCCCTGGCAACTTTGTTCTGCTCATAGCTTTTTATATAAAAGCCCCCGCAGTACAAAAGCAATCCGGCAGCTACACAGATCATACTTCGAGCAAGATTTTTCAGAATTTTCATAAATGCTTTTCCCTTTTTCCGGTTTTGCTTCTTCTGAATACCAGAATTCCGGTTCCCAGCAAAAGAATTCCCAGAATACTCAAACCTGCCATCGTTTTAAAAGGTCTGGATTCTCCTGTCTTAGAGCTTCCCGCAGTATATCCACCCTGATATCCGCTGCTGTAAGAAGAATAACCTCCGGATCCATAACCTCCATTTCCGGAATTCCCGTTATTTCCACCGCCTATAACTCCTACCGGCGTATTTGTCGGAATCTGTGTCAGCTTTGGACAAGTTCCATTTGGACGTGGAGTTGGGGTTGCTTTTGGAATGATTGTAGGCGTTGGCACAGGCGTATTGGTAGGTTCTGGAGTTTTCGATGGTTTCGGAGTCGGAGTTGGCGTAGGACTTGGTTTTAGCACAGGTTTCACATAAACCTCATGATCAGCCTGTACTTCTGTAGAAAGATCTCCTCTGGCTGTGGCATGATTTACGATCGTCTGTTTATCTTTCGCTGCTGTTTCAAACACTGCCTCATAATAAATTTCCAATTTGTCTGAATCTCCTAATCCGGTTCCTGTATGGATCACAAAGCCTGCCTCTGAAATTTCTGTTTTTGCATCCTTCAAAACAGTTCCGTTTTTCTTTACCAGAACAGACTCTTTCTTTATCTTTGCTCCCTCTGTCTGAAAAGCATCCGTGATCACTATATTTTCATCCGTTACATCCTCACGGAGCTGACGTACCTTTAAGGTATAGTAGCCTGTTTCTCCTGACATATACTCTTTTTTATCTGAGGTCTTTGTAATCTCCAGGACCGGACTATGTACCTCTGTTTCTGCCTCTGTATTCACCGGAATATTTTCTCTGCTGTTTACCACTGCTGTATTATGGATTTTCTTTCCTGCCAGAGCCGGATCAATAATTGCGGTCTGATATTCTACAGCCATACATTTCTGTTCCCTGCACTCCAGCGGATTAGGCATTACCTGCTCTGAAATACCACCTCTGTCATTATCACAGATCAGATATCCCACATCTTTGATCAGGTTTCTGCCTGTATTGATCACAAAGGTATTGTCATCATTTGCCTGAATCTGCGCCTCAACCTTAGTTCCCTTTTCATCCAGAAGTACAATAGAATCCTTCTGAAGCCGAACTCCCGGAGTATCCGTCACATCCTGAACCACCAGCTCTCTGGCAACACAGCCTGTCTGCTCCTGAGTAAGATCAATACGCCAGGTAACAATATCTCCATATTTATAAAAAGTCTTATCTGCCGTCTTTACAGCCCTGAGAGCCGGAGAATTTACCCATATCTTAGAGGTGTCCTTCACTTCCGCTGCATTATCTGCATATGCCTTGGCTGTATTTACAATTTCCATACCATTTACAGTACTCTGGGCTGTACAACGGAAGTTGACAGTTACCGGCATCTGATAGGGCAGATCAGAAATAGTAACGATCCATCCTGTCCCCTGACGAATCACCTGGCAGCTGACTTGTTTTTCTACGGTTTCACCGTAATTCTCTGGATTCAACGCATTCCCCATATCATCCGTTCCGGCAACCGGATTCTGGATCACTGTAGGAACACCACTAACTGTAACTGCTCCTTCATCACCGTCCAGCGCAAGTCCTTCAGGAAGAGAAAGATCACTGATCACCAGATTTCTTGCAATAGACCCTTTTTGCTGATTGGTAACCGTTACCTGATAATTTACCTGCTCTCCTACCCGGAATTCATTTTCCACGCGGCCATCTTCTGCTGCCAGATATGGATTCTGAAAACCTTTATCAATAGACAGGATTGCTGTATTTACATATACTTCCGCATCATCAGTGGTCTTCGGTGCATTCTCTGCCTGCACATTAGCCAGGTTAATACTTTCCACTCCATTTGCATCCTCAGTGGCTGTGCAGAGAAAAGCAACCGTCACAGGTACTCCTGCAGGCAAGTCTGAAAGATTCAGTCTCCATCCATTTCCTTCCGGAAGAAACTCATATCCTACCGTTTTCTCACCGGTTTCATTATAAAATTCCGGATTCAGCTGTCCCGGAGTATCTTCTGTTCCAGCAACAGGCTGCGTAATATTCTGAGGAATTCCATTAACAGATACATTTTCCATAGAATCCAGAACCAGGCCTGCCGGCATCTCTGTATCCCAGACTGTCACATTTCTGGCAATCGTTCCCTGATTTTTATTCTCAACAACAACCTTATACTCAACCTGTTCTCCTGTCTTCCACTCATAATGATCGGCTGTCTTTTCAATCCAGAGACTTCCCGTATTTACATATACTTCTGCATCATCAGATTTTTCATTTGCATTGGAAGCTTTTACATTTGCCACATTTACACTTTCATGGCCATTGGCAGACTCTGTAGCTATACAGTGAAATACAAGCGTGACCGGCTGACTGTAAGGCAGATAAGAGCAATAAAAAGCAAAGCCGCTTTCATCTGCTTCCATATGTGATTCTACCGTCCGGCTTTCATAAGCCTGCCCTGTTTTTTTATCAGGAACCGGGTAATTTACCTGAGACTGTACATTCAGCACTTCCACACTCTGGGTTCCCCCTGACAGCACAAGCCCCTGAGGAAGTCCGATATCTGTCACACTGACATCCTTTGCAATTGTTCCGGGCACAGAATTATTCACTACAATTCTATAAGTAACTCCATCCCCTACCTGCCATTCATATTTATCTGCTGTTTTGTCAATCTCCAGCTGAGGGCTGTTAGGCCATACTTCGGCCATATCTTTTCGGTCTTTCTGTTCCCCTGTCTCCGGGTCTACAAGATTATCCGCTGTAGCAGTTACTATATTTTCCCATTCCTGACCATTGGAAGCTTCCGCTGCCTGGCATTTAAAGCTGACTGTTATGGTTTCTCCATACTTCAAAGTAGGGCAGGTTACTTTCCATCCATTTTCCCCCTGCCTGGTAAGAGTGCAGGGATCTGCTCCCGGACTGGTCTGTGCTGCATACTGTCCCTCTGTCAGGCAAAGGCAGGAGGGAATCTCATCTGTCACACTTACTCCTACAGCCTGGACATCCGGCTTTGTCTGCGTAACCGTCACAGAATAATCTATCATATCCCCTACCTTCCACTCATAAGCGGAAACGTTTTTCTTTACCTCAAGCTCAGGCGGAATGATCCCCTTCACCCATACGATTTCTGTTTTCTTCGTATCTCCGCCTCCATTAACTCTCTCATAACTCATGGAAGCCTGATTGGGAACCAGAAGGGTGTATCCATCCTCTGCCAGATATTTAGAAATATCAAATTGTCCTTCTGGCTTCCTGTGTACTTTCAGAATAAAAGTATATGTCTGATTATCTGTAAAAGCTTCTTCTTTAAGGCTGTCCGCCTTTGCACTGCAGATTACAGTCTGTCCTTCCACAGCCACATCAAACTGTTCTGTCACATCCTGTCCCAGACTATTTATTACCGAAACCTTAGAGGCATCATCCATTGTCAGACAGTTTTCCAGTGCATCACTAATCACAAATGATTTTAATCTGTTAGGAGTAGTCTCCGCCTGGATCATATACTGAAATTCTTTTTCTGTTTTCATGACAAATGGCTGTTCCTTTGGTGCAGCCGTTGCCTGATCCCATGTGCAGCCCACTTCGCCTACTCTTTTTTCCGGTGCTTTTTTCATTTCTATACCACTGAAGCAATAGGAAGTAAAATCAAAATATGCAAAGCCCTTAACCACCTTCTGTCCTTCAAAAGTTTCACAGTAGCTTTTTCCGGACTCATCTGCATATGCTTTTCTGGCATTACTTGCCCACTTCTCCTGAGAGCCGGCCTTTGCAATACTTTTTTCCCTGCTTGCATCCCACATATCCAGTTTTTCCTGATGAGAAAACACCAGATTAAAATTATCTGTCTGGAAAAACATATTCAGCCAGCCATTCTCATCCTCCGGCTCAATAGCCACATTCTGAGATCCTACATAGGTGCCGTTTACTTTCAAAAACTCATTATTTTTTAATACATATGCATGATCCAGTCCATTGTCTGAGGGTATAGATACTCCCTGCGCCGCATCAATATCACGGATCGTACCATGTCCACTGATCGTCAGAGCCTCATCTGTCCCATGCTTCAGAAACTGAAAATTAATTTTTGCAGAACCCAGTGAATAGATAAAAACCCCAATATTGTTTTTAGCAAAGCCTACCATTGGATAGGTTTCATTATTCTCCCAGCCAAAGGTAAGTCCACCATTATTTTCTTTTTTGGAGACAGGGGTTCTCAGGTCATAGCGTCTCTCGGCATTTTCTACCCCCACCAGGGTCAGACGCACATCCACAATATTTCCCCCTGCATCTCTGCCCACATTGTTATAGCGCATTCCTGCACTTCCGGATTTGTAATCCTCTGTTATCCTCACACTTTCTGTATCTCTTGTACTTCTTCCGTGATCTGAAAATGCAGCACTGTCCAGATTATCGCAGCCAAAAGACTCATAGGTAGTTACCCCTGGCTGAAACTTCATATTGAAACGGTAACCATAGTCAATAAGCTGATCAGAGTCCCAGACCTCGATGGACTTTACCGCTCCGGCCGCACTGAAAATCATTCCAGGTAAAAAGCCCAGTACAGACTGCAGCATAAACAGTAAGGCTAAGCCCAAAGCCTCCAGACGTTTTTTTAGTTTCACAGTTCCTTTCATGTTGTCTCCTTTCCATTTGGCATACAGAAAAAAGGATTCCTGTGCAAAAATCCTGTTTTCTGCCTTTATAAAAATAATAAAATTGAGATTTACCTGCTGCCTGGCAGGATTAGGGAATAACACACTTCAGATAAGACTAAGGCGAAAATATGAAACGATATGAAAAATATAAATAACTGAATAAAAAGAGTACTGAAAAGAATATTAGATAAAGCTATAAGACAGATCAAAAGAAAGCTCCCAAAGGGAGTTCTCTTTTGATCAGTGACTTCTCTTGGTAAACCAGGAAATAACAGATAAAATGATAATCAGAATAATAAAAAACGGAAGAACGGCACCAATTATTATAAGTAATAAAATAATCGCTACAGCAGCTGCCACAATCACAACAAGCTTACCTGACCAGGTTGAAAGGTCCAGAACTTTTTTCCACCGCTTCTCCGGCTGGGGCGGCGGTTCTAATCCAGATCCACAGGAGGAATAGGCTCCATATTCCTCATCTACAGTATCTCCCTCTGTATCAATAAGAGTTTTTGCTATCAGTCTGGGATCTCCCAACTGATCAAGCACTTCCTGCTCTGTACGACCACCGCGTACCTGGGACTGTATATAATCTTCATAGTATCGTACATGTGCTGCAGCCTTGCCCTCCTGCATGTGACCGGCAAGCTGGCTTCTCAGGATTTCCAAAAATTCTTGTCTGTTCATCTTTTACACTCCACTTTGCCAAAATATAAATCCCCATACACTGCTTATGATAATTGAAGCAGGAGATTTCTGTGCACTTATTATTCTTATTCTACCATATTTACCACAGGTAGCAACTAATATAATCATAAACTTTTTATGAAATTCCTATAAACTGCAAGGTTTAACCTTTCCTTTACATAATCTTCATTCTACTATAAATCCATGTCTATTTTTTAACAATCCCATTTCTTTGAAAAAGCAAATTCTTCCCAACAATCATAGATACTCTGGTTTTTCATTATTAATTTTACACAACTTTCGTCCAGTTTACTTGATTTTTTTGACATTTCAGCAAAAATTTTCTTGACATTTTTTTCTCAAAATGATATACTATTGCCATCAATTGAAGGAACCTTCGAGTACTGACGGAAAGAGTGGAATGCAAACCACGGGGAGTCGGAGGTTTGTAGAAGCCGACCGTCTGGGCAGTATTTGAAAATTTCAGATACTGGCCTTTTTTTATCGGATGAAACAATACTTTTGTTCATCTGACGGGCTGATCGATCATTCCTTCAATGAATAAATTGTTACTGATCGCAGAGTGCACAGTAACAAATGAACAGTAATATAAGTTTTTCATGTTTATGCGGAGACGAAAGGAGAAAAACACTTATGGGATTCAAATCAGACATCGAAATTGCACAGGAATGCGAAATGCTTCCAATCACTCAGATTGCAGAAAAAGCAGGTATTGATGATAAATATCTGGAGCAGTACGGAAAATATAAAGCAAAAATTGATTACAATCTTTTAAAAGAAAGCGACAAAAAGGACGGCAAATTAATCCTTGTTACAGCTATCAACCCAACTCCTGCAGGAGAAGGTAAAACTACTACTACTGTAGGTCTTGCAGATGGTATGCAGAAACTTGGAAAGAACGTTATGGTAGCTCTTCGTGAGCCATCCTTAGGACCGGTATTCGGTGTAAAAGGTGGTGCAGCAGGCGGCGGATATGCACAGGTTGTTCCTATGGAAGACATCAACCTTCACTTCACAGGTGACTTCCATGCGATCGGTGCAGCTAACAACTTACTGGCAGCTATGATCGATAACCATATCTTCCAGGGCAACGCATTAAACATTGACCCTCGTAAGATCACATGGAGAAGATGTGTAGATATGAACGACCGTCAGCTTCGTAATGTAGTAGACGGCCTTGGCGGAAAGACAAACGGTATGCCTCGTGAAGACGGATACGACATCACAGTTGCATCTGAAATCATGGCAGTTCTCTGTCTTGCAAGCGACATCAAAGACCTGAAAGAAAGATTATCCAAGATCATCATCGGATATACATACGGCAAAGTTTCCGAGCAGAAACCTGTAACAGCTGGTGACCTTCACGCTGAAGGCGCTATGACAGCTCTGTTAAAAGATGCTCTGAAACCAAACCTTGTACAGACTCTGGAACACGTTCCTGCAATCGTACACGGCGGACCATTCGCAAACATCGCTCACGGATGTAACTCCGTAACAGCTACAAAGATGGCTATGAAGCTTGCTGATTATGCAATCACAGAAGCTGGTTTCGGCGCTGACCTGGGTGCTGAGAAATTCCTCGACATCAAATGCCGTATGGCTGGCTTAAAGCCAAGCGCAGTTGTAATCGTAGCTACAGTACGTGCTCTGAAATACAACGGTGGTGTTGCTAAAGCTGACCTTAACAATGAAAACCTGGAAGCTCTTGAAAAAGGTATCCCGAACCTGTTAAAACACGTTTCCAATATCAAGAACGTATACAAACTTCCATGTGTTGTTGCTATCAATGCATTCCCGACAGATACAAAGGCAGAGCTTGACTTTGTAGAAGCTAAATGTAAAGAACTGGGCGTTAACGTTGCTCTTTCTGAAGTATGGGCAAAAGGCGGCGAAGGCGGAATCAAACTTGCGGAAGAAGTTATCCGTCTTGTTGAAGAACCAAACGACTTCTCCTATGCATACGAACTGGAAGGTTCTATTGAAGACAAGCTGAACCAGATCGTTCAGAAAGTATATGGCGGTAAGAAAGCAGTTCTGACAGCAAATGCTCAGAAACAGGCGAAACAGTTAGAAGCTCTTGGATTCGGCAACTGCCCAATCTGTGTAGCTAAGACACAGTACAGCTTAACAGATGACCAGACTAAACTGGGTGCTCCTACAGACTTCGAAGTTACAGTACGTAACCTGAAGATCTCCGCAGGTGCAGGATTCATCGTAGCTCTTACAGGTGAGATCATGACAATGCCAGGTCTTCCTAAAGTTCCGGCTGCTGAGAGAATCGACGTAGACGAGACAGGTAAGATCACAGGTCTGTTCTAATCTCGCAGAACTTAACTCCAAAATAAAAAATCATATTTAAATATGATTTATGTCCAGACGATTTTACAGGCGGGAAAAATTTCCCGCCTGTTTTTTTCTTATTTTTTTATAAGATAATCTTTTCCGGAAATACCAGGTTCCGTCATATGGATTGGATCCAGAATACGATTAAGTTCATCCTCATCCATAAGCTTTTCTTGCAGAATCAGGCTTCTTACAGATTCACCTGTCTTAATTGCCTTTTTTGCAATATCCGCAGCCTTCTGATACCCAAGATGAGGACTGATCGCAGTAATAATACCTACACTGTTTTCTACCAGATAACGGCATCTTTCTTCATTTGCTGTAATTCCTACAATACAATTATCTACCAGTGTCTGGACTGCATAGCCAAGAGTATCGATAGACTGGAACATGCAATAGAAAATAATCGGCTCAAATGCATTTAATTCCAGCTGACCAGCCTCCGCAGCCATGGTAATGGTAACATCATTACCAATAATATTAAAAGCAACCTGATTCACTACTTCAGGAATAACCGGATTAACTTTGCCTGGCATAATAGAGGAGCCATTCTGTTTTGCCGGAAGATTAATCTCTCCAAAACCAGTACGTGGACCAGAGGACATCAGGCGGAGGTCATTTGACATTTTGGAAAGAGTTACCGCACATGCTTTCACAGCACCTGAAACAGCTACAAATGGATCCAGATTCTGAGTGGAATCAATCAGATCAAAGGCCTGTATAAGGTCCATTCCCGATATTTCAGTAAGATTTGGAACAATTCTTCTCAGATAACCCTCATCAGCATTAATTCCTGTTCCAATAGCAGTACCTCCCATATTAAGAGTCCGCATTTCATCCATTGCTTTATCCATTCTGTGGATATCACGCATGATCGCTACCGAATATGCCTTAAATTCCTGTCCCAGACGAATCGGCACTGCATCCTGCATCTGTGTACGTCCCATTTTGATTACGTGATCAAACTCTACCGCTTTTTCGTTAAGAGCATCGTAGAGACGAAGAAGCTGTTTCTTCAGATTCTGCAGCAGACGAAGAGAAGTCATTTTACCGGCAGTAGGAATCACGTCATTGGTAGACTGTCCACAATTCACATCATCGTTAGGGTTTATAATTGTATAATCACCCTTTTTCCCTCCCAGAATCTCAATGGCGCGGTTTGCAATTACTTCATTGGCATTCATATTTAAAGATGTGCCAGCACCTCCCTGAATAGGGTCCACAATAAATTCATTGTGGAATTTTCCTGAAATAATTTCATCACATGCCTGGACAATGGCCTGGGCTTTTTTCTTCTCAAGAAGACCTACCTCACAATTGGTTATGGCTGATGCTTTTTTTATGTATGCAAGACTGTTAATGATCTCCGGATGCATATTTAATCCCGTAATGTGGAAGTTTTCAGCCGCACGTAAGGATTGAACTCCATAATATACGTCTTCTGGAATATCCTTTACACCAATAGAATCTCTTTCTACACGATAATCTGTTTTTTTCATAGTTATTCTCCCGTTACTGTTCACACATCACTATTCCGCGAGGTGTTTTGGCATGAATATGCCAAAATCCCGAGACATACAAGCCAAAATTCCATTGCCGCAGGCAATCTGGAATGAATTTTGGCTACGTTACTGTGAACGGAGTGAACAGTAACATTCTCCCTCCCATGTATTTGCCCTTATTATATATCTCTGCTATAATATAATCAAATACATATATTTTTATAAAATATATAGTGTTTAGATTATATATTGGAGGGATCATATGTTTCAGGGAATGGAATATATTTATGAAGTATACAAGGAAAAAAGCTTTTCCAAAGCTGCTGCTGCCCTTTTCATTTCGCAGCCTTCTTTAAGTGCCAATGTAAAACGTGTAGAAAACCGTATTGGCTATCCTATTTTTGATCGAAGCACCAAACCTTTGCAGTTAACTGAAGTTGGAAAACATTATATAGAGGCTATCGAAAAAGTCATGGATATTGAAAATAATCTTGAAAATTTCCTGTTAGATCTTGGAAATCTCAAAACAGGAACTCTCAATGTAGGTGGCAGTAACTTCTTTTCTTCGTGGATTCTGCCGCCCCTTATTGCTGATTTTTCCCAAAAATTTCCCCATGTTCAAATTTCTCTTGTAGAAGAAAGTACAGCAAAGCTATCCCAGTTTCTCCAAGCCGGAAAGTTAGATTTGATGATTGATAACTGCATCCTGGATAACCAGATTTTTGAACATTATACCTACCAGAAAGAACAACTTCTTCTAGCGGTTCCCAAAAATTATTCAGTAAATAGCAGACTGCAGGAATATCAGATTCCTATTGAGGAAATCCGAAACGGTCAGTTCCGCTCTTCTGATGTTCCTTCTGTTCCTTTAAACAAATTTAAAAACGAACCCTTTATTGTTCTTCGTTCAGATAACGATACCGGTAAGCGTGCACTGACCATTTGTCAGGAAAATCACTTTTCACCTTCTGTAGTATTTCGCCTGGATCAACAGATGACTGCCTATAATATTGCATGTTTGGGAATGGGTATCACTTTCATCGGAGATCTTCTGCTCTCCAGAGTACCAACAAATTCGGAACTGGTTTTTTATAAGCTGCCCGGCCAGAGCAGTAAACGTACTGTATTTTTTTACTGGAAGAAAGGCCGCTATATCAGCAGAGCCATGGAAGAATTCCTGAAGCTGCCTTTTTCCTGATATGTCATAAGTCAAATACACGGTGGTGATTGGTCATCGTCAGATGCACATCAAAACAGGGTTGTTGTACTAAATGAGTACAACAACCCCAGTTATTAAGCGGATATTCCATTAGAACAGTGGCTTCATAGCCGGATACAGAGTTCTGAACTTCTGATATCTCTCTTCATATTTTGCAACCAGTTCAGGATCCGGTTCTACTGTATCAACAACTTTGGCAAATTTCTTTCCGATGGTTTCTACATCCGGATAAGCACCGCAGCCCACTGCTGCCAGCATAGCTCCACCCATGGACGGTCCTTCTTCGTTCTCCAGGACATCAACCTTCAGGTTCATAACGTTTGCAATGATCTTCTTCCACAGCGGACTCTTAGCTCCGCCACCACAGATCTTGGTTCTCTCAATCTTGATTCCAAGGCTTCTTGCAACCTCCAGGGAATCACGAAGACCAAAGGCAACACCTTCCAGAACAGCCTGTGTCATGTCTGCTCTTGTGCTGTCCATGGACATTCCAAAGAATACACCTCTTGCATCAGGATTATTATGAGGTGAACGTTCTCCCATCAGATATGGAAGGAAGAATACATGATTCTCTCCCAGCTTCTGAATTGGAGCCTGCTCTGCTGCGAAATCCTTTGTCTGAAGAATCTCCTCTGCCCACCATTTGTTACAGGAAGCTGCGCTGAGCATGCATCCCATAAGATGATAGCTTCCATCTGCATGGCAGAAAGAATGAAGTGCGTTATTTTCGTCCACACCAAAGTTTTTACTGGAAATAAACACAGTTCCGGATGTTCCAAGAGAAATATTACACTGACCGTCACCAACTGTACCTGTTCCTACAGCAGCTGCCGCATTATCACCTGCACCTGCAACAACTTTCACATCTTCTGAGAATCCAAGTTCTTTCGCAATCTCAGGTTTCAGAGTTCCTACTACTTCCCAGCTCTCATACAGTTTCGGAAGCTGCTCTTCTGTGATTCCACAGATCTCCAGCATTTCTTTTGACCAGCAGCGGTTCTTTACATCAAGAAGAAGCATACCGGAAGCATCAGAAACATCTGTACAGAAAGAACCGGACAGACGATATGCCAGATAATCCTTAGGAAGCATGATCTTTACTACCTTCTTAAAGTTCTCAGGCTCATTTTTCTGCATCCAGAGGATCTTCGGTGCTGTGAAGCCTGCGAAAGCAATATTTGCTGTATACTGGGAAAGTTTGTCTTTTCCGATCACTGTATTCAGATATTCTGTCTCTTCACCTGTACGTCCGTCATTCCAGAGGATTGCAGGACGGATCACATTGCCATCCTTGTCAAGAGTTACCAGACCATGCATCTGTCCGCCGAAACCGATTCCTGCTACCTGAGCTCTGTCAATATCCTTTGTCAGTTCTTTCATGCCTTCCATGCTCTGTGCAAACCAGTCCTCCGGCTTCTGCTCAGACCAGCCCGGATGTGGGAAGAATAAAGGATATTCTCTGGATACGATGTTACAGATTTTTCCTGATTCTTCCATAAGAAGAAGTTTTACAGCGGAAGTACCAAGGTCAATACCAATATAATACATAAGTGCTCTCCTTTTCTCTCTTTATAGCTGCTTATTTTCATTTCATTAAACAGCCTGATTTATTGCAGTATAAATTAATATCCATCTAATTTAATACATCCCAGGGTAAACCCCTGAGATGTATTATGATTTATGGTGTCAGTCTGTTTATCTGAATTAACCCCATGGATTTTCTGTTGGGTATCTTACGCCTGCCGGCTGGTTGTATCCGATTTCTTCAACCGGTACACCGATATATTTGAATACTTCAAACAGAGCTTTTCCATAATGTCCGAATGCTACTGCTCCGTGATGTGGGTATCCTCCCTCGATCAGTACATGACGGTAGAAACGTCCCATTTCCGGAATAGCGAATACACCGATAGAACCAAAGGATTTCGTTGCAACAGGAAGAACTTCACCATGTGCAATATATCCACGAAGTTTGTTATCAGCTGTGCTCTGCAGACGATAGAATGTGATACCTCCAGGTACGATATCTCCTTCAAGAGTTCCGTTTGTAACCTCTTCCGGAAGAGATCTTGCCATGATCATCTGGTTCTTCATCTCACAGAAGGAAAGCTTGCTGGAAGCTGTATTTCCACAATGGAATCCCATGAATGTATCTTTCAGTGTGTAGTTATATTTGCCTTCAATAGACTCTTTGTACATATCCTTCGGTACAGAATTGTTGATGTCAAGCAGTGTAACTGTATCCTGGCTTACAACTGTTCCGATGAACTCACTTAATGTACCATAGATATCAACTTCACAGGATACCGGGATGCCCTGAGCTGTCAGACGGCTGTTTACATAGCAAGGAACGAATCCGAACTGTGTCTGGAATGCCGGCCAGCATTTTCCTGTTAATGTTACATATTTACGATATCCTCTGTGAGCCTCTACCCAGTCTTTCAGAGTCAGTTCATACTGAGCAAGTTTCTCAAGAATTTCAGGTTTCTTGTTTCCTGCACCAAGTTCTTCTTCCATTTCTTTAACAACTGCCGGGATTCTCTCATCTCCTGCATGTTTGTTGAATGCTTCGAACAGATCAAGTTCAGAGTTCTCTTCGATTTCAACACCAAGGTTGTAAAGCTGTTTGATCGGAGCGTTACAAGCAAGGAAGTTTGTTGGACGTGGTCCAAAGCTGATGATCTTTAAGTTGCTTAATCCTTCAACTGCTCTTGCGATTGGAAGGAAGTCATGGATCATATCTGCGCAGTCTTCTGCGTCACCAACCGGATATTCCGGAATATATGCTTTTACATTACGAAGCTGTAAGTTGTAGCTTGCATTTAACATACCGCAGTATGCATCTCCACGTCCCTGGATCAGGTCGCCCTGTGTTTCTTCAGCTGCTGCACAGAACATCTTCGGTCCTTCGAAGTGTTTAGCAAGAAGTGTTTCGGAAATTTCCGGTCCAAAGTTTCCAAGATATACGCAAAGTGCATTACATCCGGCTTTCTTGATATCTTCAAGAGCCTGAACCATATGGATTTCGCTCTCTACGATACAGATTGGACATTCATAAATGTCTTCTGCACCATATTTCTTTGTATAAGCCTCTACAAGTGCTTTTCTTCTGTTTACGGAAAGGCTTTCCGGGAAACAGTCACGGCTTACTGCTACAATTCCGACTTTTACTTTTGGCATGTTATCGATCATGATGGATTCTCCTTTTTCTTAATACAAATTTAGGTTTCATTTATTATTTTTGGTTTCATTCATTACTTCATCTGCTTCTCTCAGCAATATTCAAACTTAAAATACGCTGTCAGTCAATGGTGATGTTCTCTCCACGAAGTCCGTTTACTGCACCCTCAATCGCTGCATCCTCATGTGCGATGAGCCATTTATTCTTAGCTGTCAGCAGACTGTCCTCGCCTGCCTTAGCAGTTTCAAATGTAAGATCTGTATTGGTTCCTGCCGGAAGTACGACTACACACTGGAAACCGCCATCCTGTACATTGCAGGGTGCATAATGAAGTGTAGTTGCATATACTTCAATACCTGTTCCTGCAGGTACCAGGAATGCTTCAATCTTAGAAGTATCATATGTAAAATCATCTGTGATATCCTGCTGGCTTCCGATAAGCAGAACCAGATCTGTTACCGCTACATTGATCTCTGAACTGCGGTGATATTCTACTGCATTTAATTTCTTGTTATGTCCGTTGCAGTATCCAATTTCAATGGGAATTCCGCCAAATCCTTTATTCTGCAATGCTTTTGCTACATCCAGAGCTTCCAGTTCCTCAACAGACGGTACATAAACCACATCATCCGGAACCGGTGTATGTTTCATCTCTTTGAGAAGAGCACTGAAGTCATACCCTTCAAGCACCTTTCCATATTTACGGAAGGAAGCATCTGTTACGTTCTGAATTTTCACTCTAAAAACCTCCTTATATTCTGTAGATATTACGTTTTCTTGACTGTGCTTAGAGTATATCAGAATAAATGGCACTTTTCGCCAGTTTTCTTGTCTAATCTATAGCGTTTTTTTGACCTTTTTCATTTATTTGCTTTCGCATCTCACTGGGAAGCAGCCCATATCTTTTCTGAAATTCCTCGGAAAAGCCCCTGCTGCTGCAAAATCCATTATCTAGTGCAATCTGACTAATCGTATGGTCTGTATTCAGCAAATCCCTGTACGCATATGCCATACGGATATCCTGCAGATAGGTTTTATAGTTGATTTTTGCATATTTTTGAAACATTCGCGACAAATATGCATCCGAGTATCCAAAGGTAGCAGCCACATCAGAAAGCTTCAGCTCCTCCCTGTAATGCTCACGCATATATGTGGTGATTTTTGACAATGTATCCAGACGGCGGCTGTGTCGGATATCCTTCTCCCTGGTCTCTGTCACACGATAATCCTTCACCAGAATATACATGATTTCATAAAAAATGGAAATTGTACGAAACTCATATCCGATTTTCCGCTCAGAATACACATGATATAATTTACGAAGCAGAGAAGCCAGTTTCTTATCCACCAGCTCCTCCTGCCCACGGAAACGGATATATCTCTGAGCAGTAAAATAATTCTCAAACTGTTTCAGAGGAATCTGCAGAACTACCGTTTTATTTTTCTCCACAGCATGGATAGAATGGAGCTCATTGGAATTGATAATAATCTGCTCTCCCGCTTTCAAAGGATATTCTTCCTTATTTACAAAAAAATCCAGGCTTCCCTCCATCACAGCAAAAATCTCTATAGATGTATGCCAGTGTTTCTCCCGCACGTAATTACCGTTTTCCCCTTCAAACAGAAAAACCTTGAACGGAAGTCCCTCATTAGGAATGATCAGTTCATGTTGAAACTCCACATATATTCACCTCCTAACAAAATACCGCAGTATCCGGATACTCCAATATACTGCGGCTATTTCGATAACTATCCAGCTCTCTGCATACCAAAACTGCTGGATGACCATATTCTTCACATATTCAAGCGGATAAAATCATCCGCTTCGCTACTTGATTCGGTTAAGATAACACATTATTTGCAGAGCTCTGCAACAACCTGATTGATTACCTTTCCGTCTGCTTTTCCCTTCATATCAGCCATAACAGCCTTCATGATCTGACCCTTATTTTTTGTTGCGATCACATCTGCAAATTTTTCTTCCAGATATGCTTTTACCTCTGCTGCATCCATCTGTTTTGGTGCATATTTGGCGATCACATCATATCTTGCCTGGTATTCAGCCTTCAGATCTTCGCGGCTCTCCGGGCAGGTATCCAGCTGTTCTTTTACAGTTTTCATTTCTTTCAGAATCACTCTGTCCACCAGATCACTCTTAATCTCATCACGGCATCCCTCATCGATCGCTACCTTCTTTACTGCAGAGATCAGAGAGGAAACTGCTTCTTTTGTTACTTTATCTTTGGCTTTCATAGCTGCAACCATATCTTTTCTTAATACTTCTAATTCCATTTTATATTCCTCCTCGTTTTTTCTAGTGATTCCATATCGTTCTACTGCTGCACAGTCAAATGCGCCTGCATTCCTGATATTTTTCACTCAAATTATAATTCTATTCATCAGCATACCACGATTTATCTGAAAATCCAATGCTAATTGGCATGAAAATTAATTTTTTAGTCCCCGCTTCATCGTGTTCTCCAGTTCCTCCATTTGTCCCAGGATCAGTTTCTGTCTGTCATCAAACAGTAGTCCCTTGTTGTGACGGTAATACTGGTCAGAACCATTTTCCCGGATAAACCAGATACTGTAAAAGTTTGCATTCAGTTCCGTAATAAATGCTACCATTTCCTGGCTGTCACCAAAGGCTGCTTCCATAAAATCAAAAACATTCTGAAGCGTCTTGGAGATATATTCTGTCTGTGTTTCCAGACTGTCTGCCTCCGCTGTAAAAGCGGTTTTTGTCTGCTCATAAGTACCTTTTTCTGAAATTTCATTTTCAAAGAAATTCACTGTACGGATAAATACTTTTTCTTCATTTTTAGTGAGAAGCTCAGATTTTTTTGCAGTATAAAAATCATTTTCTGCCTTTTTATAAATGGATTCCAGCGTCATTTCCGGAAGGTTATCTCTGTATTCTGTCATGTAACCATAGAGCTTTGTCACATAGGCATCCATAAGATAACAGTCTGCAAATAACTGGCTAAGCTTTCCGTTCAACAGACCAACAATACTCAGATGCTCATCCAATGAAGCATTGCGAATTTTACCCAGAGTGATGGGCGTCCATTTACCCTGAAGCAGATCCTCCACTGCATAATCCGTCTTATACTTATTGTAAAGTGCCAGATACGAAGCAAAATCCTTGGCAACCATGGGATGCTGGATGTACTGATATACCACCTCTCTGTCCACTTCTTTGCCCAGTGTTTCATATACCTGTATCAGCCTGGAAAGATCTTCCCAGCCTCTGGCAGTGGCAAAAATCCGTCCGTCTACTGTGTTCTCCATTCTGTAGAAATTCTTTCTGCGAAGCTCCAGATAAGAGATCACAGCAGGATGGATTCCCTGCTCATAGGCATATTCTTTCCATACTTCAAAATCCGGCTGCACATCGATTCTCTTGATTCTGTCAAGGGTTACTACGTCAAATTCGCGGACAGATTTATTGTATTCCGGCGGGTTTCCTGCTGTCACGATCACCCATCCTTCCGGTACTTTCTGATTGCCAAAGGTCTTCCCCTGAAGAAACTGCAACATCATCGGCGCCAGAGTTTCTGAGACGCAGTTGATCTCATCAATAAAAAGAATCCCTTCTCTGAGACCTGTTTTTTCCATCTTTTCATAGACAGAAGCAATAATCTCACTCATAGTATATTCTGTGACAGAAAAACTCTCACTTCCAAAGGTTTTCTCTTTGATAAAGGGTAGTCCTACTGCACTCTGTCTGGTGTGATGGGTGATGGTATAAGATACCAGACCTACCTTACATTCCCTGGCGATCTGTTCCATAATCTGCGTCTTACCGATTCCCGGTGCCCCCATAAGGAGAATCGGTCTCTGGCGTATGGCAGGGATCAGATATTCTCCAAATTCATCCTTCGCAAGGTATGCTTCTATTGAGTCCTTTATCTCCTGTTTTGCTCGTTTTATATCCATAATGTAAATCCTTTCCTGCTGAACACTTCTTACTTTTACTCAGTTTTTTATTTCATTATCTGTCTGGTTTCTCAAAATCATCCTCATCCAAAATCAGTTTCATGGCCCATACCGGCACATCCACATCTCTGTAATTATCCTGCATAAACACAAATGCAGTCTTATACGGCGGCATTTTCTTCGGGTAAATTCCAAATCCGTCTGTAAAATAGATCATCCCTTTCAGGTTATGAAATTCATGCTGTTCCAACAGTTTATCCACCCATTCAAATGCAGGCCTGAAATCTGTTCCGCCATCTCCATACAATTCCAGATGTTCCATATAGTCTTTCATTTCTTTCTGAGAAGTAATCCTTTTATCTGTGTGAACTTTCTCATCACACTGAATGATGTGCACATTTATTTTTGTAAAAAAGCTCTCACTCTCACTAAGTACACCGTAGGTTTCCTCCAGAAACTTTCTCACCAGTTCTCCTGAACAGGACATGGAAGTATCGATGACAATCACAAATTCCTCTATCTTCTTAACTTCTTTGGATTCCAGTGGTTCGATCAGCGGCATGTTTCCATAGAGACGCAGACCATAGGTATAGAAATTGTAATCAAAACTGTCATCATCCACTGCCAGTTCTTCATGAAAAACTGCAAATTTCCGCAGGAATTCTCTGTAATCGTACCGACTTCTGTTCTCTGTTTTTATCTGCTCCAGGAAATCTCCGTCCCGCTCACCTGCCTCCTGGGAAAAGGTTTCCAGGTCCGTCTCGATTCCATCATTGATCTCCCCCCATTTGCGGCTGAGCATGGGATTCGGTTTCTGATCCGGTTTCTTACTTTCCCAATATCTGTGGTCATCTGTGCGAAATTCCTGTTCCAGATTTGTAAGATCCTTTTCGTTCAGATTCCATTCTGACAATATTTTATATACTCTCTGTGCGTTGAGGGTTTTTCCCTCTTTTTCAAGGAGACGGTAGGTTTCCCTTCGCAGAAGACTGCGTGAGAAACGGATACTCCGATAGCTCATCCCATCTATCATATGCTCCACTGCAATGTCACAACTCAGATCACGCATACGTTCCTGGATTGTGATTCCATCGTCTGCCCTCTTCTTACTTTCTGTACCGCTCCATGCAAAATGCCGGAAAATACAGTGGAATACCATATGCAGATACCCTCTGTTCACCAGAATCCTGTTCTCTCTATATAGGCCTCCCAGCATCTGCGGCTGGAAATACATCACTCTTCCATCCGTTCCAAATCCATGGACCTGACCATCCATCTGATAAGAAAAACTGCTCAGCGCCACATCCAAAAAACGCATTCCCAGATATAATTCATCCCGCGCAGCCCTGAGAATACTGCTGCCGATTTCCTGCAAACGCTCTGCTCTTTCTGCTATTTCCTGTATTTTATCCTCTGGCTGCATCATTATTTTCCTCTATATCTATCACAGTTCAAACCTCTTTTTTCTTAGTATAGTTCTTCTATTCAAAGATTTTTCTGTAGTTTGTGATTGTTCATTTTTCCCCTGCTCTGTCCTGTCAGCTTCCTGACTATTTTGCAGCTTATCCACATCTATACGTTCACTTCCTGCCGTATTATCCACCAGATTTGCTCTTTCATTCATCAAAAATGCGGATACTTCCGTTTCTTTTCTCTTAGATGCACAATCCAAGGCAGAATCAATTCCTTCCAGTGTCCAGAGTTTTTGCGAGGATATCACTTCCAATCTGTGCATATCCTCCTGCTTTACCAGATATTCTGCAATATCTCCCAGATTCTTACGGATATATTCCCTGTAATTCTCCCTGGCTTTCCCGGTCAGTTCATAAGGAAACTCCAGTCTGCCAAATGACATATCAACCAGAACTTCCAGCTTATCCATGGCTACCGCCATTTCAAAAAGTCTGTCATATTCCTGATAATTCAGCTCCTTATCATAAAAACACTGCCTGTAATTACTGCCTGATCCATGATATTCCGTATACAAAATACGCGCCGGAGTGTTCTCAACTGCCTCATCATAATGCTCCGGAAATACAAGTCTGGCTTCTTCATACTCATAAAGAAAGTTTACATCTATCCTCTGCCACATCTCGCCCAGCATTTCCTTAACGCCTGACTTCTTTCCCTGTCTCATATGAACAGTCAGCTTCTCCAATGCATGGCAGCCTGTAAATGCACCACAGCCTATCTGCATCAGGCTGTCAGAAAACTCCAGCTTTTTCAGATTCCCGCAGCCATAAAAAATATATCGTCCAATCTCTTTTAAAGTGTAAGGAAAAACAATCTCCTCCACGTCATTTCCTGCCAGAACATGCTCTTCTCTGCCAAACTCAAGACCATCTGACACTTCCCACAGACTGGCATTTTTCAGGTCTTCCTTCTCATCCATATGGCTGGAGAATGCATACGGTGCTGCACTAATTACCAATTTGTCATCTATCATTCCCGGAATCTCAACTCTGCCCTCTATTCCAAAACACCGCAGAATTTCAATCCCGCCAGATTTCTCTCTGTAGTAAATCTTCATTTTCTCATTTCTCCCCGAAGATATTTTCTCTCAAAGCACATAAAATCATCCCTGAAAAGTATAATACTTCCCAGGGATTTTTTCCAGACAATATAATTAGCGTAAAACCAGCTCCGGTTTAAAATTCAGATAGTCTCCTGACACCAGCTTGTACTCTATTCCATCCACATAGCCTTTAAAGCTGTCATCATATCGCTTCTCTCCATGACAGTGAGAATAGATCACCTTCTCGGCGCCAAATTCCTGTGCCATCAGGGTAAACGGACTCTCCATCTCTCCAATACTTGTAGGCGGATAATGAAGAAACATGATAAACTTCTCATATCCTGCTGCCTTCGCCCCTTCAAAAGAGCAGCGCAGCCGCCCCAGCTCCCGCTCTCGGATCTTCAGAAAATGCTCATAGCTGTCTTTTCCTTCATAACAGTAGCCCTTGGTTCCCACCAGCGCATAATCCTCATATGTATAAAAATTATTCTGCAAAAATTCCAGCTTTCCCCAGAACATCTCATTCAGATCTTCTGTCTTCTTTGCATCCCAGAACATATCGTGATTTCCCCGAAGCAGGATTTTCCTGCCCGGCAGAGCCATAATAAAATCCAGATCTGCCTGACACTCTGCAAGATCTCTCCCCCAGGAATGATCTCCGGTAATCACTACTGTATCATTCTCTGTCACTCTCTTCTTCCAGTATTTCTCAATCTTAACTACATGATTCTTCCATCTTTTATCAAATACATCCATAGGTTTATTGACTGTAAACGAAAGATGAAAATCACCGATTGCGTATAGGCTCATTGTACACTCTCCTGTCTGTTCTGATTGTTAATTATCTTTCAATCTCGATGCTCATGGCATGCCAGGCTTCTCCGCCCCAGGTGGAATTTGCCTGGCCCAGATCTGTAAAGCCGAATTTCTCATACATCTTCACTTTTTCATCCAGACAGGTGAGGAAAAGTTTCTTTCGTCCTTTTTGTGCTTCCTTCTGGCAGTATCGGGATACCAGTTCACGTCCCAGTCCCTGCATACGATATTCCGGACGGACATCCAGCCCCAGAAGCATGATATTTTTGCCTTCAGGATTACTCAGGGAAATATCTGTGAAGAATTCGTCTCTGAAAGCCTCCTCATCTGTAGGAACTCCATTAAGAAATGCAGCCAGCTTTCCGGTTTCCTTATCCTCAGCTACCAGAAATGTTTCTGCTGTTGCTTTTATTCTCTCTGTCAGACTTTTCGGGGAACATGCCTCATTTGGCGGGAAACAGATCTGCTCGATCTCTATTGCCTGCTGTGTCTCCTCCGGTCTGATACATCTGAATTCAAATCTATCCATATTGTTTGTACTCATTTTATTATCCTTCTCCTGCTATCTTGTTATTTCCTGTATATTCGAGATCTGTAAGTTTCCCATATAGTTGTTTTATCTACATCGGGCAGCTTCTCTTTGATTTCTCATCCAGATCTTCCCGTATATAATGTGCATTAAACTCCATGTTAATGTCGCGGATTTCCTTCGTGCCATCAATATATTCCTGATACATCTCAGCCAGTCCCGCCATACAGCCATCACAGCTTGCAGATATATTCCCAAAAGATTCTTCCACAATCTGTTTTCTTTCCTCATATCTTTTATTTGATTGTAACATCTGAAAGCATTTTTGTGAAGCTATGAAACAAGCATAAAAAACAGTCTGATTACGCCCTCTGAAAATATGTCAGTTTAAAGTGTTAAAGTTCTGGAATTTTAGATAACATCATGTTATACTTGTGAAGGAAAATGTGCAGGCAGTCCGGTCAGGTATAAAACATTCCTGAGTTCCGGCATTATCAAGAGCCTGTATGATATTATATGGAGGAAACAAATCATGTCTATGAAAATCAATCACGAGCTTCCTTTGCCGGAGGTTCTGAAATCTCAGTACCCTCTCAGCCAGGAACTCAAAAAAGTAAAAAAACAGAGAGATGAAGAAATACGCCGCATTTTTACCGGTGAATCAGATAAATTTGTGGTTCTTGTAGGACCCTGCTCTGCAGATAACGAAGATACAGTCTGTGAATATGTACACAAATTAAAAACAGTGGCCGATAAGGTTTCTGACAAACTGATGATTATCCCACGGGTTTATACAAACAAACCCCGTACCACCGGCGACGGCTACAAAGGAATGTTACATCAGCCAGATCCTGATAAAGCGCCTGACCTTCTTGCCGGAATCATTGCTATCCGCAAGATGCACATGAGAGTTATGCAGGAAACAGGACTCTCTTCCGCAGATGAGATGCTTTATCCTGAAAATCGCAGCTATCTGGATGATATTCTCTCCTACGAAGCTGTAGGTGCACGTTCCGTAGAGAATCAGCAGCATCGTCTCACTGCCAGCGGCATGGATATTCCGGTTGGTATGAAGAATCCTACCAGTGGTGATCTTTCTGTTATGTTGAATTCCGTCACTGCTGCACAGCATCCCCATCATTTTATCTACAGAGGAAATGATGTGGAAACTTCAGGAAACGATCTGGCACATACCATTCTCCGCGGAGGTGTAAACCAGTACGGACAGACTATTCCTAACTACCACTATGAAGATCTGATGCATCTGTCTGCTTTATATGCCAAAAAAGATCTTAAGAACCCTGCCATCATCGTAGATGCCAACCACTCTAATTCCAATAAACAATACAAAGAGCAAATCCGAATTGTCTCAGAAGTACTTCACAGTCGTAATTATAATCCGGAACTTAAAAAGCTGGTGAAAGGTGTTATGATTGAAAGCTACCTTCTGGAGGGCCGCCAGGATATCAGTGATCATATGACTCCTGGATGTTCCATCACAGATCCTTGCCTCGGATGGGAAGATACAGAACGGCTTATCTATGATATTGCTGAGAAATGCTGATTTATCAAGCGAATATTCTTCTTTTATATGTTATAATAGTCTCAATATATAACATCATTGAAAGAAGGTGATATCTATGATGCAGACAGGTGCTCTCATCGTAGCTGCCGGAAAATCATCACGAATGGGAGACTTTAAGCCAATGCTTCAGCTTGGCTCCATTTCCATTGCACAGCGCGTGATCAATAATTTCCGGCAGGCCGGAATCTCTAAAATAGTGGTGGTAACCGGATATCGCGCAGATGTTCTGGAATGCCACCTTGCTTCCAATAATGTAATCTTTCTTCGAAATGAAGACTATGAAAACACGCATATGTTTGATTCTGTCCGGATCGGACTTGAGTATCTGAAAGGCAAAGTGGATACAGTTCTCTTTACACCTGTAGACATTCCACTGTTTACAGCCCGGACTGTTACTCAAATGCTTTCTCTGGGGCATCCACTTGTAACCCCGGTCTGTAACGGCAGACCCGGCCATCCTCTCCTGATCCGGTCCACTCTTATTGATTCTATCCTAAATGATAAGGGTAAATCGGGGCTTAAGGGTGCTGTAAAAAACTGTGGAGAACCTATATATTATCTGGATGTAGATGATCCCGGCATCCTTCATGACGTTGATACACCAGAGGATTATGCCGAACTTCTCCGCATACATAACCAGAGCCTGATCCGTTCCGAAATCCATATTCAGCTGGCCAGGGAAAAAGTTTTCTTTGATGAAAAGCTCTATGCCCTTCTTACACAAATTCATGAAACCGGTTCTGTGCGCAATGCCTGTGAACGCATGCATATTTCCTATTCTGCCAGCTGGAACCTGATCCATACCCTGGAATCACAGCTTCATGAGCCCCTGATCAGCAGAAGCCAGGGTGGTATAAGGGGAAGCCATAGTGAACTGACACCATATGGCAAGGAATTTCTGAAACGATATGCCCGTTTTTCAGAAGAAACACGTAACTGCTCAAAAAAAATATTTGAAAAATGTTTCGGAGGATTTTTTGATGCTTAACTTTGATCTGACAGATTATATGAGGAGGTATTTTATTATATGAGAGCATTATTTCAGAAAATAAAACAGCAATTCCTGAAGGGAAACGATCTGGTGCTTGTCTCTATCACAGCATCCTCAGGATCTACACCAAGAGGTGCCGGTTCCCGCATGCTGGTCAACAAAAACGGTAGAGTTACCGGAACCATCGGAGGCGGAGCTGTAGAATATCGCGCTGAATGTATGGCATTGGACATCCTTGAAAAAAAGGAATCCTGTGAACATCAGTTCCTGCTAAACCGTAAGGATGTTGAAAATATCGGTATGATCTGTGGTGGTGACGTTACGGTCTTTTTTCAGTATCTGGATCATAACGACCCGATTATTGCAGAGATCACGGAAACTGCCGAAAAATTCTATGAAGAACGAAGAGATTTCTGGCTGATCTGCGATCTTCTCACCACTTCCGGCATGAGTCTCTACAGTCCTGCATGCGGTCTCATCGGAAATGCCAATGTTCCTTCTTTTGTATTGTCCTCTTTATCTGCAAAGCCACACCGCTATCGCAGTAAAGATTATGACCTGTTTTCTGAACAGATCGGAACTTCAGAAACCGTCTATGTATTCGGTGGCGGACATGTTTCACAGAAGCTTGTACCAATCCTTGCAAGCGTTGATTTTCGCTGTGTCGTCCTGGAAGACCGGCCGGAATTTGCAGATCCTGCCCTTTTCCCTGGGGCAGTTGAAACAATGCTTTGTGATTTCAACCATCTGGA
This sequence comes from Blautia sp. HCP3S3_C12, assembly GCF_052064155.1. Lineage (NCBI taxonomy): Bacteria > Bacillati > Bacillota > Clostridia > Lachnospirales > Lachnospiraceae > Blautia > Blautia sp. HCP3S3_C12. The sequence goes on from NZ_JBQHWC010000003.1 coordinate 252,347, forward strand.
TCAGTATATTTCCATCACAGCTGCTGATTATTGCTGCGTCATGACACGTGGGCATTCCTATGATACCATTGTACAGGCACAGCTTCTTGCCACACCGGCATGCTATATAGGTGTCATTGGGAGCCGTACAAAAAAAGCAGCTGTATTTCGCCGTCTCGTTGAAGAATACGGCATTGATGAACAGGATTTAAACCGCATCATCTCACCTATCGGACTGGAGATTAAAGCAGAAACACCGGCTGAGATTGCCATATCCATCACAGGACAGATGATCCAGATCCGTGCTGACAGAAAAGCTTCATTAAAATAAAAAGAAACGCCGGAACCGGGTATCATTACCGGAACTGGTGTTTCTTTTATTATTTATTGTACAGTCCTTCTACATCTCTGTCTGATCTTTATACAGTTCCTTTCAGAACATTTTCCAACTGTTCATCTGACAGATCAACATGATAAAAAAGATCGAAAAGTTTATGTATTTCTTCATTGATATCACATTTAATATATTCCGGATAAATCAATGCTGAGAACCATCGCATACCGATCAGACGATTTGGTCCTGCCGGACGATCCACCCAGCTAAACGGTGCATTAGGAGTTCCATAAACCTTTTGGTCCTGTACTGCTTTTAATGAAGCATAATCCGGATTGCTCAGGATATCTTCTGCTGCAGAATTTCCGCTTTTATCTGCCTTTGGTTCACCATTTACAACAATCACATCCGGATTCCATGCAAGAAGCTGTTCTGCTGAAATCTGAACACGGGATCCATCTCCCAATTCCAGATCTGCAACATTGACTGCATTGATGGCATCAAGGATCTGTGCATGCTGGGATCCCCTGGGTGCAGTTTCCAGTGAATCCTCCCCATTACCGAAGTATACACTGACCTTCTTTTCTTCTGGAATATCTGAAAGTGCATTAATATCAGTAAATACCTGCTCCGCATACTGAGCAAGCTCTTCTGCATGATCTTCTACGCCAAGAAGTTCGCCCATAAAACGAAAAGCTTCCGCAGAATTATTAAGCTCGTTGTCTACTGCAACAACCGGAATCCCAAGGCTTTCTGATAACGCATCGCAATCAGAAACCATTGCATCATTAATCTTTCCACTATTAATAGCAATTGTAGGATTGGCAGCAATTACTGCTTCATAATTGACAGCATCACCCATTCCAAAATTAGGAAGATCCTGATATTTGTCCAGAATAATAGATTTCTCAACATCATTCAGTTCATAATTCCACCCAAGAAGCTTATCCGGTGCAACCATATACAGAAAAATTGCAGCTACCGGATCTGCTGAAAAAACAGATTCAATATTTTCTGCTGCAGGGACCGTCACTTTTCTTCCTGCCATGTCTGTGATCTCACGGGTTTCAGCAGTTTCCTGTGTGGCATCCTGCTCCCCACTCTGCGTCGGCTCTTCAGTAGCAGCTTTCGTTTCAGAATATCCTGTTAAAAGACTGACTGACATCACCAGACATATAAGCAGAGCCAAAAGTTGTCTGTACTTTTTCATAACCTCTCTCCTTTCTTTTCTCCACATTACTCATAATTGACGCTTGGTCAAGCGGATATTCGCAATCCGCTTCGCTACTTGCTCATAACCGAATAACTGCTCCGCAGTTTATCAGAAGGAGCTTGCACTCCTCCTGATGCAATCAAGTCCCCACTCACTGCTTATTGCTTTTCGCAATTGAAGCAGGGGACTTACTTGATTCGATTAAATTGACTATACATCATTTAAGTATTATAATGTATATGCGAATAGTTTTTAAAAACAATTCGGTTTTTCTGAGTATAACACCGTAAATTTGATCAGTCAAGTTACAAGGATGAATGATTATGAATCTGACAGCTAATGAAAAAAAAGCAGCTACTGCCCGGCAAAGACGATATGTTCTGCTGTTGGCGGTTATGCTGGTACTTTTGTTTATCATTATAGTACTCTCATTCTGGGTGGGATATTATCCGCTTACACCAGTGCAGGTACTAAATGCATTTTTATCAAAATTTAGTTTTAAAGGAGATATTTTACCCCAGGCAGTTACCATATTCTGGAATATCCGTCTGCCCCGTATTCTGTCTGCTTTATTTATTGGTGCTTCCCTCTCGGTAGCAGGTGCAACCTATCAGGGAATGTTTCGCAATCCACTGGTATCTCCGGATATTCTTGGAGTTTCTTCCGGTGCAAGTCTCGGAGCTGCTTTTGCAATTTTAAACGGAGCTTCCAACTGGATGATTCAGCTTTCTGCTTTTGCAGGTGGTGTGGTCGCAGTAGCCGCATCCTATCTTATCAGCCGAAAATCCGCACATTCCCAGACCCTCAGTCTTGTTCTGACCGGAACTATGATCATGTCACTCTGCAATGCCGGTGTCACAATGATCAAATACGTGGCAGACCCCAATGATGTTCTCCAGCAAATTACTTTCTGGCTTATGGGCAGCTTAACCAAAACCACAACCAAATCCTTTTCCTGGAGTGTTCTTCCAATGATCATTGGATTAAGTCTGATTTTTATTTTTCGATGGCAGATCAATCTGCTGACTTTGGATGAAGAAGAAGCCAAAAGTTTAGGAATCAATGTGCGTAAATATCGTCTGATTTTTATAGTCGCTTCCACATTACTCAGCGCCGCTGCAGTCTGTCTTGGAGGATTGATCGGATGGGTCGGGCTGATGATCCCCCATCTGGCACGTGCACTGGTTGGCGTTGATTACAGAAGGCTGATACCTGCAAGTGCGATCCTTGGCGGCGGATATCTGATACTTGTTGATGATATTTCCCGTTCCCTTTTGTCCATGGAACTTCCACTTGGCGTTGTCACAAGTATCATGGGCGCCCCCTTCTTTATCTATCTTATCATCAAACGAAAGGAGCGCGCGTAATTATATGCTTCTGGAAATTGAAAATGTTTTTGGCGGTTACGGCAATGGTGATATTTTAAAGGGTATCAGCTGCAGCGCAGACTATGGTGATGTGCTTTGTCTGCTTGGTCCTAATGGCTGTGGAAAAACTACTCTGTTCCGCATGATATTAGGTTCCCTTCCTGTTTCTAATGGAAAAATAAAGATAGCCGGAAAAAATATTAGTGACTTTACAACCAAAGCACTGGCAAATATGATTGCATATATTCCCCAATATCATTCCCCTGTATTTGCCTATACAGTTCTTGATATGGTAATTATGGGGCGTGCTTCTCATTTCTCCGCATTTGAAACCCCAAAAGAGCCTGATCAGGAAGCAGCTTTTGCTGCCTTGGAGAAAGTAAATGCCCTGCCTCTTGCCAACAGGAAATATACTTCCTTAAGCGGAGGACAAAGGCAATTGGTTTTAATTGCCCGTGCAATCTGTCAGTCTGCAAAAATCTTCATCATGGACGAGCCAGCCGCCAATCTGGATTATGCAAATCATCAGCTTCTCATGGAAGTAATTTCAGGGCTGGCCAACCAGGGATATTGCATTATTATGTCAACACATAGTCCTGAGCATCCCTTTTCCGTGGGAAACAAAGTTCTTCTCATGAAATCCGGAAAGGTTATGGGATTTGGCTCTCCCAAAGAAATCATTACATCTGAAGCCTTACAATCTGTTTACGATATTGAAATGGATGTGATAACTACATACGACCGCTATGGCCGTGAACGAACTATCTGTTTACCGGTAAATAGCTCAGCCAAAACAGTTCATGAGAAATGATACGTGGGTTACAATTATGGAACTATTACAAAATAAAATGGGACTTTACTATGACTCAACATATATTTTTAACTGGTAAAAAACACATTGGAAAATCTACATTGATCCAAAAGATATTGGATGATTATAAGAAAACCGCTGATGGATTCCTGACTGTCCGCACAAAAGACTATCTAAAGAATCAGTATTCAGTTCATATGTACCATCTAAAAGAGAAGGAATTCCCAAACGAATCTAATCTTTTGTTTTTATGCGGAAAAACAGATGAACACACTGCCGATACCTTTGATCGTCTTGGATGCAATATTCTTTCCATGTGTTCTGACTGCTCTTTAATTGTTATGGATGAACTTGGTCCACATGAAGCAGACGCTGCTTTATTTCGTAAAAAAATCTTAAACCTTTTGGATGGGCAGACTCCTATTTTAGGGGTATTACAGGAACCTGCAGAATCTTTCTGGCCTGAAATTGTAAATCACCCAAAGGTTGAAATCATTACAATTTCTGAAGACAATCGGAATGACAGAGCTTTACTCAATTACATTCAATGTAAAATTTCTTCTCCTTAATGATTACTCCCGGGGCTATGCCATCGGAACTAACCAAAGGGTCAAGTAGCCTTGTCAAGTAAAAAAATAACCGCTAGAAGCCTTGATTTCTAGCGGTTTTACGTGCGTTAGAGGTTGCTGCGTGCCAGTGGCACGCGTTTAGCAACGACCGGAGCAAAGCGTAGATCGAACCCGTTCGAGTCCGACCCGGACTCGAATAAAAAATAAGACAGTGCATATGCACTGTCTTATTTTTTATTAGCGTGCGTTAGAGGATTCGAACCCCCGGCCTTTTGGTCCGTAGCCAAACGCTCTATCCAGCTGAGCTAAACGCACATCCTTGTGAAGTTTTTATTTTGTGTCCCTCACAACATTGATCATTTTACTCTATACTAAAGCATTTGTCAACACCTTTTTTAAATTTTTTTATTTTTTTCTTTTATCCAATACAATTCATTATTTTGCAAAAATTCAGTTCCGTCTTAATGCCTCTATCGGACTCAGTTTTGCAGCCTTTTTCGCAGGATAAATTCCAAAGAATACTCCCACAGCACAGGAAAACAAAGTCGCCGCCATAATTGTACTCAGGCTGATTCCCGGAGTGATGGACATTCCCATACTACTGCTTATGATTGAACAGATCACATATCCGCCAATCACACCCAGAACAATTCCTATCACCCCTCCAATCACCGTCAGAATTGCCGCCTCTGCCAGAAACTGCATCATAATAGAAGAGGTTTTCGCTCCCAGTGACTTACGGATACCAATCTCTCTGGTACGTTCTGTTACGGAAACCAGCATAATATTCATAACGCCGATACCGCCAACCAGAAGGGAAATCCCCGCCACAAAGGAGATAAAAGCAGTCACCATATCCAGCATCTGATTCATAGAGCTCATAATATCCTGAAAGCTCTGTACCTGAAAGTAATCTTTTCCTGCACACTGATGTCTTTTTTCCATCAGTTTTACCACTTTGTCAGCAACATCCTGACTGTTTAAGCTCTTATCTGCCTGCATTGTTACTGAGAAAAAGTAATCGGATACACCGGTGAATTCATTCATTGTAGTATAGGGAACATTAATAGTCACCGGCATTCCCTCGTAAGTATAACTGACAAAGGTTCCATTTTCTTTCTGGGTTGTCACCCCGCAGATATGAAGACTTTTGGTCAGTCCATAGCAGTTGACATCTACAGTCATTCCAACCACATCATCTGTGCCAAAAAGTCTTTTTGCATCTGCATCGGAAAGCACACAGACATTTTTTGCTTCCTGAACTTCATTTTCCCCGAAATATACTCCATGCTTCATGGTGGCATTATTTAACAGTTTCGCATCCGGTCCCTCACCTGTCAGCATAAGAGAAAAATTCCCCTTACCTGTGGTAGTTTCTCCACTGAATGAATCCGAAACATTTACTCCTTCTATACCGTCTACCGCCCGGATTGCTTCCACATCATCCACAGTGATCCACTCCTCATCTGTCTGTGCCTCATCGCTGACACTGATGGCAATCTGCCCGCCGCCGATATCATCAATTTCACTGTTCATCTGGTTCTTGGTTCCTTCACCCACAGATACAATGGCAATTACAGAAGCAATACCAATGATAATGCCAAGCATAGTCAGAAAAGAACGTCCCTTATTTGCCATAATATTATGGACTGCCATCTTGATATATTCATACAGATTACTCATCAGCATCCTCTCCTTTCTGCTCAGGAACTGCCTGTACTTCCATTCCCTCTGTGTAATCACCCAGATCTGCGATTACTTCTTCTCCTTCTTTGATTCCGTCCGTAATTTCCACATAATCCTCTGAGCTGATTCCTGTGGTAATATTTCTCTTTGTCACCAGTCCATCTTCTATCACATAGCAGAAGGAGCCTTCTTTGCCGATATTGATCACTTCCACAGGAAGAGTCACCACATTTTTCGCAGAAGCCGCATAAATCTTAACCTTTGCATCTACCCCCAGGAAAATATCTTCATCTGGATCATCAATGCTTACTGTTGCTGAAATGACCGGCGTTCCTTTTTCATTCTGCACCGCAATATGACTCATTTTTGTTACAGTACCCTGATAAGTATTATCCCCCAAGGTAATCTCAACAGACTGCCCCTCTTTCACTGTATTGTAATCATATTTAGAGAGAGTCACATCCACACTTGCCTTGTCTGTATTCTCAATAGTAAACAGTTCCATCCCCTGAGTAACTGCTGCTCCCTGCTTAATATCTGCCTTGGATATGATTCCGTTAAATTCCGCGGTGATTCCTTTCTTTCCTTCCTTCACCAGCTCCTCGGCTGATTTTGCGTCCAGTTCGGAAAGATTATCCGTTAATTTCAGTTTCTCTTTTTCTTCTTTTGTCAGGCTTGTGGAATCTGCCTCTGCGATAGCTTTCTCAGAAGCCAGATCTGACTGAAGCTCTGCAAGTTCATCGCTTGCTGTCTCAAGCGCACTTTCCAGAGCAGAAGTATCCGCAGTTACTGTCCCGCCATCACTTCCACTGTAATCATATCCGGAGGAGGAAGAATCTTCCCCATCACTGTCATCTGCATCTGAACCGTCTGAAATTCCCCATGAGTAATCTGCACTGCTTTCTGTGAAATCAGAAAGTACCGGCATTTTCGGTGTCTGCTGCTTAAGATCATTATAAGTCTGCTGTGCCTGCTGCATTGCGAGCTGTGCCTGTGTTCTTGCAGCCTCCGCATTATCCAGAGCCTGTGTATTCTCATCTGAAGGGTCTGCCTGCCATGTTGCAAATGCCATCTGATATGTGGTGTCTGCCTGATTATAATCGCTTTGTGCCTGATTATACTGTGCATTCAGATCTGAGAGCTGCTGCTGGTACTGCGGAAGAGTCTCCGTTTTGTATGTATAAAGTGCGGCCTGATATTTACTCTGGATTTCCTCCTGTTTCTTTGCCTCTGCCTGGGCTTTTGCCTGAGCTTCCTGCTGCTGTGCCTGAGCCTGAGCTGCTGCCTGTGCAGATGCCTGAGCTGCCGCTTCACGCTGTGCCGCTGCTGCTGCCGCTGAAATCTGTGATTTCAGAGACGAGACATAAGCCTTTTTATCCTTTATTTTCTTCTCAAGCTCCTGAACATTCTTTTTGGCATCCTTCTGCTTCTTCTCTGCTTTATCAGATTTATTTCTTGTATCTTTTGTATCGTACTTTGTTGATTTCAGATTCAGTTCTGCTTTCCGGTTATCTTTTTCCAGATCCTCTGTATTAAACTCGATCAGTTTTGTTCCCTTTTTTACCACATCGCCCTGGGAAAAAGAAACCGTTTTCAGTTCTGCATTTACAGGAGAATAATAAGTCTTCTCTTCTTCACTTCCCACTGTTCCTATGGCATCTATGATTTCCTCAACATCACCCTTCTCTGCAGTTACCACCTGAATCTGCGGGATTTGATTTTCTGTAGAATTCCTCTGACCTGCTACTGTAACTCCGCCGGCAACAACGAGAACAGCTGCTGCTCCAATAATAATTTCCTTTTTACTTTTCTTTTTTTTCATAATATTTGTCTCCTTGTAACCGGGTTTATGCATCCAGCTGATTTTTTATATATTCTTCTTTCCCATAGTTTTTATTGATAAAATCTGACTCTATCTTTCCATCCATAATTCTGACTACACGCCTTGCCTGAGCAGCAATCCCATTATCATGTGTGATCAATATGACCGTTTTTCCCTGCTCGTGCATACTTTTAAGAATCTGGAGAATCTCCTTACTGGATGCAGAATCCAGATTTCCTGTAGGTTCATCTGCCAGGATCACCGGTGGCTGGGCCGCGATTGCTCTTGCAATAGCCACCCTCTGCTGCTGTCCTCCTGACATTTCATTTGGTCTGTGATCCATACGTTTCTCAAGCCCTACCATGGTCAGTGACTCTACTGCCAGCTTATGTCTCGTTTTTCTGTCTACCCCTCTGTAAACCAGCGGTAGTTCCACATTTTCAATTGCAGTCAGATTTGAGATCAGATTAAATCCCTGAAAAATAAATCCGATCTCCCGGTTTCTGACTTCTGATAGTTCATTATCTTCCATTGTAGACACATCAGTTCCATTCAGAAAATATTCGCCGGATGTAGGCACATCCAGACATCCCAGCATATTCATAAATGTAGACTTTCCCGAACCTGACTGTCCGATAATAGCAACAAACTCACCCTTATTAATTTCCAGATTAATATGATCCAGCGCCCGCACTTCATTCTCGCCGGGATTATATATCTTACACAAATCTTTTACTCTGATCAGTGCTTCCTCCATCTTTTCCTCCTCTCTTATAGCAATTCCACAGAAATTATTTTACGGAATTGCTATAGATATATAAAAGGGCAGGCTTCCGGTTCCCCAAAAGCTCTGCCCTTATCTGCGGAATCTGCAAGTCTCTGTTAATCAGAAACGATGCAGCCTCCCCAATTTCTTCATTTTTTATGCATCCAGTAAAAATGCTTTATATGCCTTCTTAGCTTCATAGACATCTGCTTTACTTGTGATTTCCCACGGTGCATGCATACTGAGCACTGCAACACCACTGTCAATGACCTCCATTCCATAGAGTGCAGCAATATATGCGATTGTTCCGCCGCCGCCTACATCAACTTTACCAAGCTCTGCAGTCTGGAATGCGATCTCATGGCTGTCAAAAATATTTCTGACTCTTGCCACATACTCTGCATTTGCATCATTTGATCCTGATTTCCCTCTTGCACCTGTAAATTTATTCAGCACAATACCTCTTCCGAAATAAGCTGCATTCTTTTTCTCAAATGCGTCTCCATATACAGGATCGTAAGCAGCACTTACATCAGAAGAAAGCATGCTGGAATTCTTCAGTGCTCTTCTTAATTTCAGATCACTGTAACATCCCATTGCATCAAGAAGCTCTGCTGTCGCATTCTCAAAGAAACGGGACTGCATTCCTGTTGCACCTACACTTCCGATTTCTTCCTTATCTACAAGCAGGCAGCATGCGGTACGCTTCGGTGCTTCCATCTCAAGCATTGCAAGCAGGGATGTATATGCACAAACCCTGTCATCCTGTCCATAAGCAGCGATCATACTTCTGTCAAGTCCACACTCTCTTGCCTTTCCGGCAGGTACGATCTCCAGCTCTGCTGAAAGGAAATCTTCTTCTTCTATATCATATTTATCTTTGAGGATATTCAGTACGTTCTGTTTCACTGCTTCCTTCTTCTTATCATCCTCAAGATCCTTCAGCGGTCTGCTTCCGATCAGAATATCAAGGTTCTCACCCTCGATCACTTCTGAAGCTGTTTTCTGAAGCTGCTTTCCTGCAAGATGGATCAGAAGGTCTGTAATATAAACGATGGGATCATTCTCATCCTCTCCAATATTTACCTGAACTACGCTTCCGTCTTTCTTTGCCACTACTCCATGGATGGCAAGAGGAATGGTTACCCACTGATATTTCTTAACACCACCATAATAATGAGTGTCCAGATATGCAAAATCTGTATCCTCATACAGAGGATTCTGTTTGATATCAAGACGAGGGGAATCAATATGTGCTCCCAGAATGTTCATACCTTCTGCAATATCGTCCTGTCCAATATGAAACAGTGCAACGATTTTCTTCATTCCTACAGTATAAACTTTATCTCCTGCTTTCAGTTTTTCGCCTTTCGCAGCTTTCTCCTCCAGACATTCATATCCTGCTTCCTGTGCCTCTTTAATGATCTGTGTCACACATTCACGCTCTGTTTTACCTACATCAAGGAAGTTACGATATTCCTTTGCAACCTTTTCCAGTTCTTTTTCTTCTGCTTCTGTATAAGAAAGCCATGCATTTCTACGTTCCATTACCTGTTCCGCCTTTCTGCTCTCATCCGTATTTTTTCTTCCTCTATAGTGCATTCTATTATATAGTATTTCGCGTTTTATTATATAACATTGCAGAAGTTTTTTCCAGCTAATGTTACGTTACTGTAAACAGTAATCCTCTTATGGACAAACTACAGAATTTCGTCTATAGTAATATACATCAGCAGACATTCCGGAAATTGCGGATGTCTGATTTTTCAGCAGGAGGCAACTATATATGCAGAATTCAGAAGTACTGCGTCAGCAGCTTCATTCCATACACAGAAAAAGCTACCCGGCCTACAAGGGCTTAAAGGGCGCTTACCGCTTTGAAAATTTCATTCTTTCCATTGACCATGTCCAGGGAGATCCCTTTGCCTCTCCCTCCCATATCAGTATACAGATCTCTCACAGAGATTCTGTTTTTCCCAGTGAATATTACAAGGATGTACTTACCAGAACCACCCTGTGTGATTACCTGACACGCCAGTTCGAACAGCAGGTAAACCGCTACACCTTCCGTGCAAAGGGTTCCGGAAAAAGCGGTCTGATTTCTGTTAGTCATTGTGGTCAGGAAATCCTTTCCAGAACAGCCTGTGAGATTACAGGCAGAGGTATTACTGCTCGCTTTTTCATTGGTTTCCCAGCCAACGGAAGAACGATCAATGCCCTGGAGCTGGAGAAAATCCTTTTTGATTATCTCCCTGTCTGTGTACAGAAAGCATTTTTCTATTCCAGCACAAATAAAAAAGAACTCCGCAGCTTTATGGAACTGGCTCTGGATCAGGAGTATATTCGTCAGGAACTTCTCCGCAGAAAGCTTACCGCCTTTGTAGCAGATGGTTCCATCCTTCCCAGAGAAAGCGGGATTTCCTCCCGTCCTATGAAAAACGCCATCCCCTTTTCCGCTCCGGAAAGCCTTCGGATCTCTATGGAGCTTCCTCACAAAGGTACTCTCACAGGTATGGGAATCCCACAGGGAATCACCCTCATTGTAGGCGGTGGTTATCACGGTAAGTCTACTCTTCTCAATGCACTGGAACTTGGCGTATACAACCATATCCCCGGAGACGGCAGAGAATATGTGATCACAGACTGCACTGCTGTCAAGCTTCGCTCAGAAGATGGACGTTTCATTAAGGATGTAGACATCTCCCTGTTTATCAATGACCTGCCCAACCAAAAGGATACCCATTGTTTTTCTACCCAGGATGCCAGTGGAAGTACCTCCCAGGCAGCCGGAATCGTGGAAAGCATGGAGGCAGGCAGCCATCTTTTTCTGCTGGATGAGGATACCTCTGCCACCAACTTTATGGTACGGGATGCTTTTATGCAGCAGGTAATACAGCGTGAAAAGGAGCCTATTACCCCCTTTCTGGAACGTGCAGGTGAGCTTTATAAAAAGGCTGGTATTTCCACTATCCTGGTAGCCGGAAGCTCCGGTGCTTTTTTCCATATTGCAGATACTATCATACAGATGGATAACTATGTACCCAGGGACATTACAGACTCTACCAAAGCTCTCTGTGCCAAATACCCTCTGCCTGCATTCTGTGCTCCCGCCTTCGCATCTCCACACAGTTATCGAATTATGACTAAAGCACCCCAGGATCGCCTGAAAACCAAAGTTTCCAAAACTGATGGCTTCTCTCTGGGCAGACAGGAGATTGATCTGCGTTATACTGAACAGCTCATTGACCCAGAACAAACGGCTACCCTGAGTCTTCTGTTAAAATATGCTGTAGAAAATATGATTGATGGAAAACGTACCTTATCTGAAATTGTCGAAGATCTTGAAAAAAAGCTAAAAAAAGAAGGAATGTCTTTCCTTTACGGAGACCGCCAGATTTCCTGCGGCTATGCCCTCCCCAGACTTCAGGAAATCTATGCCTGCTTTAACCGTTACCGTCGTCCCTGAGATTCTGAGTATCTGTGGATGCAGACAACACAAAATCCCCGCTCCTACAGCGATCTTGCCATAGGTGCGGGGATTCATCGATCATTTTACACTTTTATAGGGAAAGGAAAGATTTTATCTTAAGGTTCGTCACTCCCTTAAGATGTAAATATCATATCGCATAAATGTGAGAAAAATTTGTCTAATTTATAATAAAAAAATAAAATTTATTAAAAAATAGCAAAAAATGTTGATTTTACGGGATTCTTGGAATGCAGATTTTGGTTTTACCCCAATTATTACCCCAATCCGCTGATCTTATTCAAAAAAGGCAGCAGTTATAAAACTGCCACCTCACTGAATCCATTCTCTATTTGTTTCATTTCCTGCTGCTTTGTATTCGGAAGAACATGCGTATACAGATCTGCCGTCATAGCCAGACTACTGTGTCCCAGAATTTTCTGGAGTGTCTGCATATTCCCACCCTCTTCTATATATCGTGTCGCAAATGTATCTCTGAAAGCATGGTGGGTAAATCTCTCAATCTCTATGCCCTGCTGCCGGAGCCGTTTCAAAACACTATTGATAGAAAATGATACTGTAGCCGATGCTACCGCTTTAGCTCCATTACTCCCGATAAAAACATTATTATCCATCTTCCTTGCATAAATCTCTCCATAAACTAAAGACATCTTAGTCCTCTGCATCTGCAGAACTTTTTTGATAGTGTCATTCATAGGAATATCGCGCTTGCTGGTGTCAGACTTTGGCAAAGTTTCTTCAATCCCGCCTCCCTCTTTCCAGCTCACGGTCTTGCTTACGTGGATCACGTTATTGATGTAATCTATATCACGCCACTTCAGGGCCATGATCTCATTGAGCCTCATTCCAGTGCACAAAGAAAAACAGAAAAATTCATAAAGCCATTCTGTCTTAGATTCCCGTATAAATGCCTGTTGTTCCTCCCTGGTTAATGCCCTATGTATAGTTTCACTTGCTTTTGGCCTATCGTCCGTCCTAAGGGGCTTTACATTGGCGGCAGGATTCTTAACAATAATTTCATCGTCAATAGCCGCATTCAACACTGTTTTTAAAACTACTATAACACCGTTGGTCATTGATGCACTTAACTTCTTTGATAGGTCCTGCTGTAGCTTTACTACTTCACGCTTCTCTATCTTCTGAATCTTAGTCTTTCCCAGAACCGGCTTAATATGGTTATTGTACTTTGACCTGTTTATTTTAAGGCTGCTATCTTTGATCACTCCTATCCTGGACTTCTCCCACTCCTCAAAATATGCATCCAGTGTTATGTTCTTATTTGAATTGTACAGACCAGCTTTAATTTCCTCACGAATCCTAGCCTCGTTCTCTGCGCATTCTTTTACATTATGACCATAAGCGCTGTACCGCTTGCCATCTACAGTAAAACGTTTTTCGAATAAACCATTTTCCTTTTTTCGCATCCCTGATGGTATTCTCGCCATTATATCACCTGTCTTTCTATTGGCAATAGGGCAGCAGTCCGCCGCCCCTCTGATTATCCCAACAATCTTAAAACATAAGCATGAATTACTTTCAGCCAGTGAAGATTGTTACATTTCTGAATCATTTTAATAATTTCTTCTTTGCAGTCCATATTATCCCTCGCTACATTCTCCTCTGTATGCCCTTTTTACACATCCATAAATAAACTTTATCATTGTTTCATTATGTATTTTCTGTATCATCTCGATAATTTCTTTTCTGTAGTCCATATTAATACCCCCACTGTCTCTTAAATGAAACAATTACGTTATACAAAAATTTCAGAAATTTCTCGCTCTGGACTTCATTCAGAAAATTTTCAATTTCTTTTTTATAATCCATGTTATGCCTCCACCACTTTCGTATTATCTTTAATCCGCTTTACCATCAGATAATTGGCAAGGTTATGTACTCTCTTAAGGTCTTCCAGATCATTCATCATTAAAGCATCTGTAATCAGCCAGAAACGTTCCCGCTCCTCCTCTGGCAGTTCCATAAATGCTTCATTGCTGGAACAAGTCACCTGAAAGAGTTCTGCCAGCTCATAGGTGTGCTGTAATGATCTTCTGTCTTTGTTGCTCTGAACCACTTCCATGATTGCTTCTCTGCAAGGGACCTGTGTTAATGTACATTTTTTCATCACTCTTCGCCCTCCTGTTCATCCTCTTCCGGCGGTTGCTGGTTATATGCTGCCTTTACATAACTTAAAGCCATACTGAGACATTTATAATCAAAGATTTTCAGTGCAAAATTAATAATATCTGTCTGCATTGTAAGAATCAGTCTCTGCTGTGAACAAAACTCCCAGTCTTTTTCCAGATTATCAGCTTCTTCCTTTGCGTCCTCCAACTGCTTTTTAAGATCTGCAATAATCTCTGTTGCCATAACCACACCTGCACCGTCTATTTCCTGTGCCGGAACACCTGTAGTCTGCATCACTTCTGTTTCTTCCTGTGTCATTAATACTTCTTTTTTACTCATATCTCATTCTCCTTATCCAGTTCTTTAATATAATTGCATACCTTGGCAACCATAAAGCCGCTGATAAAAATTGTAAGAACATCCATTACTGATATCATTTTGTTTGTTCCTTTCCTTTGTTGTCTGAGGGGAATGAGTATGTTATAATACGCACAACCCCTCAATTTAGCTGAATGTCGGGTTACTTTGCCTTTATCAGAGTTGCCGCTCTGGTAAGGGCTTTTTATTAAATTGCTTCTACCTGAGACTTTCCAAAGAAACTTGCCTTGTATTCTGCGCCGTCTCCCCTGCTTCCCCAGATAAGAGAACATCCGAATAATGCCTTGGAACCATGAACCACTTTATATCCCAGTTCTTTCCATTTAGCAAAAGTATTCGTCTCTTCAGTGATTCCTGCTGCCTGCTTCGCACTTTCGATACGCTTTGCATTGATTTCCTCAGCCTTTGCGCTCAACCATGCTCTATGAAGAGCTTCTGCAAAGCGGATGTCCTTTGTCCTGCGGTAAATCTTCCATGCTTTCAGCATGATCTTTGATAAGTTGTACTTCATGTTCTTATCCCTCCTTTTATCGGAATTCCCAACAGCCCCGGCAGGTCTTAAAGCTATCTAAGGTTTCTCGACCATCTCATTATCCCCTTACCCTTACCCGGTGTTATGTTAGTGTCTTTGGTACATCTTACAATCACTTCATTTTCACTCTTCGCTGTTGTCTGTTCCCTTGAACTGATTATAGTATAAACATTTCTGTTTATAATGTCAATAGTTTTGTTTAAATAATTTCATTTCTTTTTTCCACTTTAATGTTGTCTTTTTAAATATTATCGTTTATAATTTATTTATATATCAAACATCAAATATTAGAGGTGAATTATTATGGCAGTTTCAGAACAGGTCAAAATATTATGTGTCAAACTCGGTATAAGTGTATCTGAGCTTGCTCGCTTATATGGTTCAAGTCCTCAAGCATTTAACCAAAAATTAAAGCGAGAGGGATTTACTCCAGCAGAACTCAAAAAAGTAGCAGAAGCAGCAGGATGTATCTATCAAAGTTCGTTTATTCTTCCTAACGGGGATAAAGTAACCGATTAATAACATGAAATACTCTCATACTCAAATTATAAAAACTAATTTCCCATTATGGGGCATTCCGCATACTGATCCTATTTATATTCTGGTTCCGTCTTCTATAGTAAATTCCGGAAAATCAGTCGATTACTATAACAATTCTGTTAATTTTTCAGAGATAGATAAAGATATCAGGCGCGGATTATACCAAATAGTAGCACCTATTCCTGATACAAATACCAAACAAATTTTCGAATCGTATATATTAGGATTAAAGAGTCTTCTTGAAAATTGTAATTATCAAGTTTTTAACGTTTGGGACTATGGATTGTTATATATTATTGAAAATACATTAATCCTTTATATTTCTATAAATATCGAATTTACTAATTCACTTGTTGTTGAAGAAATATTCGATGCTGGACATTATGATTTCGGAATAAAAAAATACACTCGCACAATTCCCTTGTGCTCTTACTGGGGATTTAATGGTATTTTGGGCTATTCAAATCCATATCACATAAGTAAGTATGAACTAATTAACACTGCGTTTCCTAATCTACAAATAAATGATTTATACAACAAATGGGAGGGAATTCCGTATTCTTATGCACTATTCGATCTTAAAGAAGAGCCTTATCATGGGATTGCAATTTGTCATACCAATGCGAAACAAACTTTAAAAAAAATATATGACATTGGTTCAGATCTTTTGTTTGCCTGCGCTACATGTTCTAACCCAAAACACTTCAATACCTGGGCAGGATTAAAATATTTATTTACTTTTAATTCCGATATGCATACTGTTTTAACTGGTCGTTTGAATGGTACTTTTGATATTTCATGGAGAAAGAAAAATTTAGGAAATGGAAAACTCGGTATCGAAGAAAAAGGAATGTCATTTTGCTGGCTCACTGCATATATGAAATCTTATAATGATGTAGAATTATTAAAATCCATTGAAAAGGGAATGTATGCAGATATTGATTTATATGAATATTCAATTCCAGAAAACAAATGGAAATCAGAGCAACTTATGTTTCAATTAATAACCCAAATGTTTCCTAAAAAACCTGTTTACTATCAATATCGTGCCGATTTCTTAAAACAAGGAAACAGTCAATTGAGTTATGACGTTTTTATACCAAGTCTTCATCTAGCTTTTGAATATCAGGGGAAGCAACATTTTGAACCTATTGATTTTTTCGGTGGAAAAGATGGCTTTGAAAAACAACAATGGCGCGACAAGCAGAAACTCAAACTCAGCATTGAAAATCATATAACTCTTGTATACATCAATTATTGGGATGACTTAAACATTCAATTAATACAGCAACGAATCAAAGAAGCCCAGCGTAGAAATCAAATATAGTATATTTATCCAGGCAGCCAGTAGAGCGGCTGTGGTTCCCCTGATCCTGAGCCTTGACAGGAGGGGATGCTTATGAGCGATTACGAGATATTTATGATAATCCTGACAACAGCCAGCTTAATTGTATCTATCCTTACATACACACATAAGAAATAGCCGCCCTGCTCTCTGGTAAAGAATAGGCGGCTACGTCTTAAACATATATCTTGCCAGGACGGGGAACCTTGACTTCCCTTACTGGCTGTCTTGATAAATATATTATATGGCAGCTCCCGGAATTTGTCAATTTCCATTTGCCCGCACTCTCATCTGCTGC
Source organism: Blautia sp. HCP3S3_C12 (assembly GCF_052064155.1). Classification (NCBI taxonomy): domain Bacteria; kingdom Bacillati; phylum Bacillota; class Clostridia; order Lachnospirales; family Lachnospiraceae; genus Blautia; species Blautia sp. HCP3S3_C12. Next base: position 269,601 of record NZ_JBQHWC010000003.1, read on the forward strand.
CGCTTCGCCTATTCAATTTATCGGGATCCCTTCTCAGCATTTCCCTTATGCTTTCCACACCGTTCATTGCTTTGTAATAATCGTCTATTTTTCTTTATTCTACCTTACCCTATACAAATATACCCTTGCACTGTTTCCACCCATTTTCACCTTGTTTTATGCCTGTACTCTGGGCAAATAAAACATTTCACGCCGTACACTGTATATACCGCATAGCTTCCAGTCGATTCTTGCAGTCCTGGTAAATATCTTTGTAATTACGTCCTGCTGCCATGCCAGTTCTTAAAGTATGCGCTATCAGATGTTCCACCAATGACAGATCATCTAACTGACTTCCGGCAGCAGTTGTCTTGTCAGTGATTCCTACACTCTTATATGCCAGTCTGGTATAATTGCTGTAATAGTGATCTGCGTGAGTGCTTCCCTGCGCTCTGGCATATTCCACAAATTCCTTGATAACATCCGTCTCTGCTCTTCTGGTGATCCTCTCTTCCTGATCTGCTATCTGATAAGCAGCAGTATTCTTTTCATAAACAAGTCTTTCCATCCGATTGAACGCATCAATATACTTCCATTTCCAGGCATCCACTTCTTTTCCAGTAAAACCAAATGCCAGGAACACAAAGCCATCTTTATTTAACAAATACTTTTTATTATATTTTCCGGAAGCATCTTTATACTTAGATGGCTTGATGCACTGAACGCAATTTTGCGTTGAGTCATTTGCCAATAAATTCTCTATTGCTCTAATGACATCTGAATGCCTTTTTCCAAATTTCTCCGCTACCTGTAAACTATCACATACTGCTTGTTCATTTTTAAGATATACTAAATCGTCTATAACAACGCTCCTTTCCGCTCTGCAATTATTTTTCCGAGCTATATAAGCCAATACTTCAAGTTTTTTCAAGTTCTATTTTGGAAATAACTGTACTGTTATGGGGCTACATATAAAAAATCTCAACATTTCTAGTAAATATGTTATTGCTTTTCGGCTATATATGCAGAAATGCAATCTTTTTCCAACATAATGCTGTTTCTCACGCTTCCCTCACGCTTCGTTATCCATTCGCGTGTATTATATACAGCCCCATATCCTTACAGTACCGTAATATTTTCATCTAATTTTCCATTCTATTGCTAAAATGGATATCTTCCGCATGCCTGTAGTGCAGATCTGAATAATGCCAGTGTTTTTCGTTTATATCCATAAACATCTGCATGGCATTTGTAATTCTGATCGATCCCTTTTCTGGCAAGGGCCTGAAATGCCACGCCCTTGGATATACTGTAGAAGAGATCATCTTCAACCATAGGATTGCATTCATGCGCACATTGTAACAGCAGAAGCTTGTCCGGCAGTTCCAGATCCAGACAATACTGCTTCAGCTGTTTTTCCTCTCCCTTTTTAAATCCATAGTCCGCATAAGTTGCTTCTCTAGTCCGCATAATTTCTTCCTCCTTGTGTTATTTTTTATTTGTTTAGCCTTCAAATATCCCAAAGCCCGTCCGGTTCCTGTATTGTCCATTCTGATCGCGAAGCCAGCGGATAAATTCGTTTCCGTCAATATTCAGCACAATGTACTGAGGAGAACTTCCGCCATTGTTTCCAGATTCCCTCAGAGCGTCCATCATTGCCTGCTTCATGGTCGAAAGAGGAGATACAACCTCTGTCTCACGTTTGTTATCACCGAGAATTGCTGCAAACTCTCCAGCATTTCGTGGCACAACTGTACCTTTTGCCAAATATGGCATCTGTGGTGCTGTCATAGCAGGCATTCTATAGCTTCGAATGCTTCTGGCAATTCCTCCAGATATACTGGATGTTGAATGGCTTTTTCCTATATTCCGGAATATATTGTTAATCCTGTTGACAATCGCCTGGGCATTATTGTATAAGACAGTCGCCGCTGACATCATTCCGTTATTCATTCCGATCAGGAAGTTATAGCCAATGTTGTATAAATTACCTATGCTGTTACTGATACGGGCACGGAAATCTCTGAAGAACGCAAATGTTGATGAAAAAGCAGCATTCAGTTTATCTCCAAATCCATGACCACACCAGTCCGCCAACTGTTCAAACCATCTGGACGGTGAATGTGCATCAACAGCTGTCTGAGCCGGTTCCTTGACCGATTTTTCCATCATATCTGTTACAGATGCATTCACATCCGGTGAGACTTCTTCGATTCCCTTTTGAAATCCCTCGCCGGCGTTCTTTCCCAGCTCTTCTCCATCGGATTTTGCTTTGGACTTTGCATTTGTTGTATCTACGCTTGCCAATGCGTCTTTATATGCATCCCTAAGCTTCTTATTCTCCAGCAAGGTCCTTGTATAACCAGTTATAAAATAGCCTCCCATATCCCAACCAATCTGCTGTTGTTCCGGAAGTGCTTCCTGGATTCCAGTTTTCAGCCCTGCATCTAATGTGGATTTCGTTTTCTCCTTCAATGTTCCTGTTGAATCTTCTATTCCTTTTCCGTACTGGACCATCTGACCATTTGCCAGTTTATAAAACCCATCTTTATCAGGATTAAGGCCCTTATTTACGACTTCTTCATGAATTGCAATAGCTTTTTCTCCAAGGATCTGTTTTCCATTTTCCCAGATACCGCCCATCTCATCAATCGCATTGGCAGATTTCAAGATTAGGTCCGCAAAGCTTACCTTGTCTGTCGCAGTCTGCAGGGAATCCAGTTTTTCAATCAGGGAGCTTGTCTCTGTATCCTGTATTGCCTGAGAGAAAGTTTTTGTTTTCCTGGTTGCTTCGTCAATAGCTCCTGTAGAATTTGCCATTACAGCATATAATTCACTCAGATTCACATCTGTGTTTCCTATAGAGCTTGCAAGCTGATCGGAAGATACTCCCGCCTCTACCAATGCATCCCTGAGTTGGCTGATAGTCCCCGCCGGTGATGTATCAGAAGAAATTGCACCGACCTTTTCATAAAGCTGCTGCATAGCTTCTCCTGATACAATGCCCTGCTCCTTAAGGTCCTCCAATACAAGCTGAAAGTTTGAAAGCAGTTGTTCTGTACTTTTCAGCTCATCATTACTGGATGTCGTTTTCTCAGAAGCCGTAGCACCTGCTGCTACACCGATTCCTATCGCAGAAGCAAATTTTAAAAATACGCCGCCTGCTTTCAATGCAGTAATTGCTCCACTCACGCCATCTGAAGCAGCTGTTGTAAAAAGTGCCTTGAACGCCTTTGTTAATATTCCAATCAGCTTCGCAGAACCAAACGCAACGACCAACCCATCTACAAATCTGCCTGCCGGCGTTCCTGCCAGTCCAGACAATAACCCGCCTATGGCATTTATCATGACTGTGGCAGCAGTTTTCAATATCTCTGTCCATGGAAGTTCCGATAAAAATTCCCCTATACCTTTTCCAAACTCCTGAAAATTCTCAAGAGTCATTACATCAGTCAGTGTTTCGCATAACTTCTCAATAAACTCGCCAAGCGCCGCTCCATTTGCTTTCCAGTCCGTTTCTGTCAGGAATGTAGTTATTCCATTTTTGATATTATCGGCAAAACCAGTCCAGTCAAATGTAGCTGTAAAGTTCTGCAGGGATGTGAAGATTCCATTGATTGAAGTTGCAAGAGCATCGCCTATCTCGGCAAGGTCTATACGATGAAAAGCACCATTCAATGTCTCCGCCAGGGATGTTCCTATGCCGGCCCAGTTTAATTCATGTACCGCTCCGTTTAATGTGTCCCAGAGAACCATCACACGATTACCAAAGAACCGTCCGACCTCTTCCCATGATGTTGTATCCATAAGACCATTAACAGCTTCCGCAATACTTTTTCCCAGATTCTTAAAATCTGTTTTCTCCATGAGCAGATTCATTGTCCGGACTATCGTATTCAGTCCCTCACCTACGGTATTTCCCAGATATGTCCAGTCAATCTCATCAACCATGGAATTGAAGATACCTGTGATCGCATCAACGCCCTTTTCAATCTTCTTGCCTACATTGTCCCACCGGATTGCTTTATTGACCTTTTGCAGACCCTTATTAATCTGACTTCCAAGAAGTTTCCCGATGCCCTTCCAGTCCTGCTTTTTGATCATATCTTTGATTCTGTCCGCAAAGTCCTTAATCTTGCTTTTTATGGGAACATCTTCGAACATATCTTTTGGTAAAAGCGTTGGTGTCTCCACATTTGACAGATCACTTATTGTATCGGTAGTATTCCCCCCGATCACATTCAGTTCATCAAAGGAAGCAATGTTCTTTTTCGTTGCTTTTGCTAACTTTTGTTGCTCTTTTGCCTGCTTATTTGCAGCTGTAGCAGCTTTTTTAGAAGATGCCGAAGTACTGTCTAAAGACTGTGCATAGTCCTGTTGTACAGCTTTCGCCTGTGTAAATGTTGTCTGTCCGGTAAGAGCAGCAAAGAACATTCCTACGGATGTAGCCGCCTGCGAGCACATATCAATGAGTTTTGTGAGTATCGGCGTTATCACTGTCAGAACCGGCACAAATGCTGTGGCAAGGCTATTTTTCAGTCTTGTCATAGAGGACATTAACTGTGAAAAGCTGGCATTTGTAGAATTGCTATACTGTGCGAGGTTCTGAAATCCCTCTTTCATCCCTTCAATAGCAGAATTTATAGCCCGAAATACGCCAGAGAACATCAGCGACATTCCCAGCATTTTTCCCAGACCTGCCTTGGAACGTTTTGTCTGTTTATCGAAATTAAGCATAGATTCCACTGCTTTTTTCATAGCAGAGACCATGCTTTTTACAGCCGATCCTGCGCTCTTTAAAGCAGAGCCAATGTTCTTCATGACTGCACCTACACGTGCAGCAGCTTTCTGTAGATTCTGCATTGCCAGAACAAGCTTGTTGTTCTTTTTCTGATATTCCTCTACTTTTTTCCTTAGATTATTGTATGAAGAATATAACCTTCCGTTTGTACGTTCCAGCTTCTGCGATTCCTCGTTGTACTTCTGTAATGCATTCTTATAGGCATCTGTCGATTTAGGATCTATGTATGCGCTACTGGATACCTGCATCTCTTTCTGTTTGTTCTGCAGTTTTTCCATATCCATCCATATTTTATCCAACTGCTTATCCAGATCCTTAACAGGTCCAGAATCAACCGGGAATCCCATGTTGAGCCATTCACGCTGTTTAGATTCTACGCTCTCAAAGTCTGTCTCAAGAGCTTTGATCTGAGCTGAAATCTGCTTGTATTCTTCTGTTTCTGTCTTGCTTTTACCCAGCTCATCCAGCTTAGATTTTAATTCAGCAACTTTTCTTTCCTGATTTTCATAGCTTTGATAAAGGCTGTTAACTGTTGCAATCTGCCTTTGAAATGAATTTTTTGCTGTTTCTCCCATTTTTGATACCTGAGCAGTAATTCTTGTCATTCCTGCTTTGATGGTATTTAAGCCTTTGGAAAGACCTTCTGTCTGAATCCTGGTATCAATGATGATTGAGCCATCAGCTGCCATATTATCTACCTCCCGACTATTTGAGGTCAGGGTACCAGTTTCAAATTACCAGTACCGAGTTATAAATTAGGGCTATCCTGTTTCCAGAACAGCCCGCATTTTCTTATTTTGCTTCGTCTTTTTTCGTGTATTTAGCAGTATATTTTTCAATTCGTTCCTGCTGCTTCTTTTCTCTTTCAGCTAATTCCTTTTCAATGATTCCGCCAATTACAGTGATAATCTGTTCGGCAAATGTCTGTCCATCTTCCAGAATTGTAAATGGATGAGTAATTTTAAAGAAGTTCTCCGATACAGGAGCACCAAACAGGAAATCTATCTTTTCCCCAGCTTCTTTCTCCAGCTCAGGAAGAATCTCTTCCAGATCCTCCCCTTTCATTTTGTCACCTACACTTGCAAAAAACGCCGCTGTCTCTTTATATCTGGTCAAGATTCCGGCATCTGTAGGAACAAACCGGAACACTCCCAGATCATTTCCATCCTGATCTACAATCTCATAGCTCTTAGCGCCTGTATTAAATGTTATCTTCTCTGCCATTACTTATCGCCTCTCCCTCATATTTCTGAAGTTCTTTTTCAAGTTTCCGAAGTTCTTTGTAATCCTGCGCAAGTTTTCTATATTTTTCTGCCATCTCTGGAAGACCCTGTCTTAATGCTTCAATCGTTACAGAAAGCATTCCCGATGACTTCTCCAAATCATCAAGAGCCCGTCTGGCAGCAGTATTTATTGCCGCCTGAAGCTTGTCCTGTTCATATTTTCTACTTTTCTTCATTCTGATACGTCTCATTGTCTTTCCCCCTTACCGCATCATAAATAGCTGCTAATTCCATGACTGTAACTAACATCAACAAGTTAAGTAAAATCACATATATCATCTCCTGTCCTATCGTGATACATATATTATCTCACATTTTGTGAGAACAGCTCTCTACCACTTTTGGGCGTTTTTGTTATTTCGACTGTTCATCGACAGTTCAAAGGCAACTGGCCTTTCGCAAAAATCACGATTCAATCTGATATTCTCGCTTGTTCCTCGCCTGTTCGAACGCTCCAAGTTCTCGCCGCTTCCTCGCCGCTTTAATTCCATTTCTCACGGGTTCGTCACGGCTTTGTGCGGCTTTCCTGCGGCTTCATTATCAATAACAGGGATCCTCAAAATAGTGGATACCCCTTTTTATAACTTTTCACTGCTTCCTCACTGCTTCAATCAGACCAATACCGTAAAAATCAGTAATAACGCATGACCGTAAATGACCGTATTTCTCATAATGGGTCTTTTATTAAGCCGTAGGTTCGGCAGCAGGATTTTTATTAAATACTGGCATCATCTCTTCTCTCTATTTTATCGGCTCATTTAACCTTTTTCTTCCTTTACCCTTACAACTTTACCTTAGTTGCATTACAATTGGTTTTTGCTCTGTTTTATTCCCATACTCCTGTATTTTCAGATATATTGTGGCTTAGCCTTTCCCTCATCTGCTGACGCTGCTCCTCTGTATACTGTTTCGGAGGAGAAATCCGGATCCAAGCTACCGGAACATGAGCACAAATACTTCCGTCCTCATTATCCGCAATGATCTGACACTCCTCAGGATGTTTCTCTGCCAGCTTGCGGATTACAGATTTATACCGGCCCTGAGAGAATGTCAATGTTGCTTTGGTACCATTGGTCATAAATTCAATTGCATTTTCATTACATCCATTCATAAAAATCTCCTTTTTGTTTGTCTGTTGTTCGATTTCTCTCTGTTCGTTCTCTGTTCAACAATACTAAAACGGTTATTTCTCGGAGTTCACTCGGAGTTCGCTCTGAAATTACGCCCCGACTTTTAGGGACTCCGAAATCTCCGAATACCACCCGCGCGTAATCGTGTCATTAAATTCCCTGCATTTTCCATCCATATACCGAGAAATATTAGGTTTTTTAAGGTTTTGCCTATATATACAAAAATGTTAGCTTTTGTTAGGTTCCATGATCCTATACAGAAAAATCATGAGGTTTTCATGGAACGCCTCCGCCTATATGAGCCAAAATACTAAGATTTCGGATATATATGCAGAAACCTTAGCATTTCTTAGCAACCTACTTCCTCACTATATCCTCTGAAACTCCACGTTTTTCCAAGATGTATTCCCTATACAGAGAAACAGACGGTTTTGACAGGTTACCAATCCGAGAAGATGCTAATATTTGCTAATATTTTCGGCTATATATGCTGAAATCGTAGGTTTCCGTAAGTTTTCCCCTATATAGAGTGATATGTGGGGTTTTGTCAGGTTCTGCCAGCATCGTCTACTACAAATCTACTGTTTTCACCAGTAAATCAAATTCATGAAGTGCTTTCCGCTTATAACCATAAAAATCATTTTCAGTGCATGGAAGTTCACATGAATTGCTGTTTTTGAATATCTGGCGATATCCCACGCTTTCTGTAAAACTTTTTACCAGATGCGAGGCAAGAAATTCATTTGCCCTATTGCATGCTTCGATTACTAAAGAATAATACTGTTTATCTTTTACCATTTCTTTGAGTTCTGCTGCCCGTCCCGGCGTAATCCCATAATCTTTCAATTTCATTTTTCTGATGCTCATTGGTATAGAGTCCTCCTGTCCTGTTTGTGGTATAATAGCTTACAGAAAGACTCACCCCTTTTATACGGTCCTGCGTCAGTTACTTTGACTGATACAGGACTTTTGCTTTGTGCTCCAGATCTGACGCAACATTGCACAAGATATCCCGGCACAACTGGCAATTATATTGCGATTCTATTTCGTGAAGATCATCTACCAGCTTTGACCAGTATGTATCATCCTGCGGATTCCCCGGCGGATAGTGTTCCCTGTATGCCCGCCATGCAACAGTGAATATGTCATAAATCGGCTTTAATTCCTTTGTGTTATCCAATGATTACTCCTCCGGCATGATATACGCTTTTTCTCCTGCTGCATACTTTTGAAACATATCATTCAACACTTCTTTCGCGCGTTCTGGACTTGCATATTCCGCAATACCAAAATCACCCTCACAAATACGGTTCTTACTTACATAACTGATATACGTCATTTTAAAATTTAAAACTCGTGTTTTATCCTGTGTCATTATTTTCATGATTAGTATCCTTTCCGGCGGATTACCGCCTATAATTATCGTTTCCCCTATGATTAAGTTACTCCTCTGTATATTTCACTAATTCAGCTCCAAACAAAACTGAATCAACATATATTTTTACAACGTTTCCTGCTTTATTTACAAGCTTCATAGTTACATTCAGCCCCCTTGAATCTGATTTCACTTCATCTACTGTAAATCCTTTCAAACTTTCTAAATCAGCTACTGAATATACTGACTGTTTCTTTAATTTTTTTGACATATATTTTTCCCTTTCCGGCGGTAAACCGCCTATAAAATATATTTTCAATCAAACGGAATTTCCATTTGCTCCATATCTGCAACTGGCATAAAGCCATTTGAATCTGCTTCCCAACCATAAGGCTTCCTGAAATTATCCTGATCATCGCTTATTCGCTTTGATGCTTCGTCAAAATAAAGCTTGATAGCTTTTGTTCCTATCGCAAGCTTACCGGTTAAACGGTTCTTTGAAATTGTCAAAAGACGTTCATCATCGGGTAAGGTCTTGTCCCGCTTATAGGTCATCACGATGTCAACTTTGTTTGTAATATCTGAACTTCCACTGACAACATCATTATCATCTGCGCCTAAGCTATTTTTACGGGGATGCACAACCAAAATTACGGCCACGTTATAGTTTTTTGAAATCTTAACCAGCTTATCAACAAACTTGCTTTGAGCCCTGTATAAGTCTATATCCAAACCAATATCAAGAGCGGTCATTAAGTTATCCAGTAACACCAGTTGGATTCCGTACTGTTGTATTGCCTTTTCTATAGTTGACAGCAAGTACTCCAATTCGTTGTCTTCCGTCGACTGGTTATCAAACAGATAAGCTCGTCCCCGATACCATTCAGAGATTTTGTGAACCTTTCTGTCCGGAATAAAATAATTTACCGATCCGGCCTCTCCTGCGCGATCAATTACGTTCTGCTGGCCTGCAATCTGAAAGTCCAACCAACGCTTGAAAAAATAATCGGGCAACTCTCCAGAGTATGCAAAAACAGATTTTCCGTTATCCAAAGCATTCGCCAGTATCTGGGAGCCAAGTGTACTCTTTCCGTCTCCTCTCTTGCCTGTTAAGATTGCTGTTTGCCCTAAATAAATTCCACCTGAGAGAACCTTATCAATTCCTTTAATTCCTGTTGATATCTTCGGAAGTGAAAATAAGTCCACTGCCTTAATATCGGCAATTTCTATCACTCGATCAATTAATACTGTTTTCGCCTGCTCAACTGCCCTACGAACTGCGTCTTTTCCATATTTGCATAATAACTCATTAGCATCTTTGCACCCTCTATAGTCCTGCTGCTGAACTGCCTTAACAGTTCCCCTGAATCGCTTTCTCATTTCATCCAAAAGAGTAATTATCCCGTTTTCACAATCCCCGAACACAATTAACGTATCAAAATTTTGCATCCAGTCCCAGCAATAAGGAATCCATGTAAAACCATTTTTTCCAAAGGGAACAGAAACTGCATTTTCTATTCCAGATTCCGTAACTGATAAGCTGTCAAGTTGTCCCTCTGTGAGTATCAGGGTTTTATTGTCCAGATTACACTGGTACATTCCAAACAAGATAGGTTTGCAGTTTGCTTCACACCATTCTTTCCCCTTGTCCACTGTCGGATTGAAGTCTGTTTTTCGGTATTTTATAAACTGCATATCTCCTTTTTCATCCAAGAAAGGGAATACCAGAATATTCTCATGTTTACTCTGAACCGTAATATGATATTTTTCTGCTGTAGCAGCAGTGATTTTTCTGCTTTCCAGATATGTAACAGCTTCCGGCTTAGGCTTTATAGACTCCATCTTCTTAAACTGCCGAAATCTTTTCTGTTTTCCCGTTCGGTAATACGCATCTATGTCTTTTCCTAAACTGAAATAATCAAAGTCTCTGGCAAGCGTAACCATATTCCCCGAAACAGAACAGGAGGATCTGAGACATTTAAACTGTCCGGTAACCAGGCTAATAGAAAATGTCCCTTTGTCTCCATTTTTTCCGCCTCTGCAATACGGGCAGGACAGAAGCTGAAGTTCATCCCCCCTCTGCTTAGATTGGATTCCAGAGACTCTGGCAAATTCATAGGCATCTTCTTTCTTGAATTCATAATATTCCATTATCCCTCACTCCATAAATCAATAGGCTTCTCCTCCGGTTCTTCCGCCATAACTTCAACACATGGTTCTGGTTCTTTGATATAATCACGCCACCTGACATTAAAAAATGTGGATCCATACATGATATATCTTTCTGCCGTTCCATTTTCCTGTATCTCCGCTATGTATGAATTAACAGCTCCAAGAACAACCTCTTCTCCTGCTTCATAAAGCTCCTTTTTAGTCTTTTGTGTTACGGCCGATTTCCCTACCTTCCGTGGATATGATTTCCAGACTTTTTCGAAGAAATCATCATAATATTTTTTATTTATATTTTTATTTTCTTTTTTTATTTTCTTGTGTGTCATTTTGACCACCGGTTCCGGTGACATTTTGACCACTACCCCAGTGACATTTTGACCACCAGTGTCATTTTCGCCACCAGTGTCATTTTCGCCACCAGTGACGTTTTGACCACCAGTACACCATTGTTCATAATTCTTGTTAAACATTAATTCTGCGGTAACACCTCTCTGTTCAGAATTGATACAAATAATAATTCTGTCTTGCTGAAGTTTCTTTAATGCTCTCTTTACGGCTCTTAAATCACAATTCCCCCATCTGGCTATAAAAGATGCTGACAGTTTATGTGATTTTCTATGAAATCCAAATGTATAGCGGAAGATACAACTAATAACTTTTAATTCTGTCCCGTTAAATGAAAGTTTATAAAGATTATCCAATATTTCATTTGCTACTGCTGTATAACCATTTTCAATCTGCGGATTTGCCACATTACTGTTCCTCCAATTCCTTCAACAACTCTCTTGCACTTTCCAGAGTTTTCAATGTATTTTCACCTCTATTCTCTAAAGTACGAATAAATTTTCGGATTTCCATTGTGTCTCCTGCTGCCGGAAGGTAGTAACCTCCTGGCCTCGTGGCGCTCGATAAGATTACTTTGCCAGCCTTACGTTCTGCTTCGATCTGTTTTTGAAGCATTCGGACACTGGAAAAGTGACATTTTACAGTAAGGTACTCCGGGGTCAATGCGTTTTCTTTGCCCGGCAGCAGATTTTCATATACTCCCATAGAATCACCGCCTCTCTTCATCAGCCTTTACAATTTTTATCTATATAATCATAAAGAACTGGCATATCAATCCGAACTGATTTTCCAAATCGCGCAATCGCATTTGCTTCACCAGCTATCTTCATAAGCGTATTTCTACTTACATTTACTAAGCCACAAGCCGCCGGAACTTTTTGATATCTTCCATTGCTATTTTCTTTTAATGCCCTCATTTTCTTTTCTCCTTTCGAAAATTATATTTTATTATTTTTAATTTTCTATTTTGTCTTATTATATCATTATGCCTAGACATTCACAATATTTTATGTTAGAGTAGTATAGAAATCTATTTTTATTATAATTTCAATTTTCTAATTAAAAAAAAGGGGGGGGGGGATGTATTATGTATAACTACAAAACACTACATAAGCTTATCAATAATGGATTGTGCTATGCTTATATGGATATAAATAATTCAACAATTTCTTTAGATATTGACACCAGAAAATATTATGACGATAATTCAGGTTTTCATTATATTGAATTCAGTGAAAATGTGATTCAATTTCCATTAGGAGAAAATTTATTCAATTTTCTTTCATTACCGGATGAAACTTTATGTTTTCTGCAAAACTTGTCAGGTGAAAATTCAGGGCAATGGGACGGTCTCCACGAAAATGACGAAGAACAAGAATACCTTGCATCTTTAGAATGTATTTATTTATATATCTTATATTACTCATTTTGTAGATACACTCTTAGCTTGCCTTATAGAACAAGCTTAATTAACATAAAAAAAGAATTTGATTTTGCTTTGAATTTCTGCTGCAATACCTCATTTTTACCTGAATTATCAGCACTGTCAGCGCTCGAGAAATATTATATTTATAACGAACTTTATAACGATAACTACTTGACAAATATAAAAAAATTTGAACGGAATGGATTTGTTTTTTTAGGATCTAACACACCTGTTCATGAACTAAATATGCTAGAAAGAATGGATTGTTCCAATGAAAAATATCGTCACTATAATGGGCAAGAACCTATTATTGACAAACCTGCCCTTTCCCCAAAAGTCATTTCCGAATTAAAAAAATTAAACGTTTCAACAACTGTCAGATACCAATATGACAACTTGCATGGTTATTTAATGGAAGAATTGTATGCTCTTATTCAATTAAATGTTCAAGTAAAGAAATGTGGTCGATGCCATAAATATTTTATACCTAAAGGAAAATATGCAACTGAATATTGCGATAGAGTACTGCCTGGCGAAAAATTCTCATGTAAAAAGTTGGCTGCTAAACAAACAAGAAAAGCAAAAGTTGACTCAACCCCTATTCTTCAAGAATATCAACGCGCCTATAAAAGGATGTATGCTCGTGTAACTGCAAAAAAATTATCTCAAAAAGATTTTAAAGAATGGTCTGATAATGCCTCTCACGAAAGAGACCGCATAATTGCCACTTATGGATCAACTCCTTCCATAGATATTATCGCATCATTCAAAAATTATTTAGGAAATCGTTAAATTGTAAAAAGCACCCAATATCTCCTGATTTCCTCCTAAGTAGATCCGGTTATTTACCTTGTCTACTTAAGAGGCATCATGTCATAGGCATTGAGTGCTTATTTTTTTGAGTTTTTGTACCCCATTTTTTACCCCAATCTTTACTCCATAAAATAGTTTCACCCCACAAACAAGCAATGACACATGACAGATAATGATAAAATCCTTTTTATAAATTTATCCAGTAAAATCAAGACTTTCGGGGATTTTGAAAATGTAGATAATGACATCAGATAAAGACAGATAAAAGATATGAAATAAAAAAATAAAATTTATAAAAAAACCGCAAATATATCACATCATAAGTTATAATGTAAGTATTCCATATCCAAAAGAAAATTAGATATTTAATATACGGGAGAAAATTTATGTTTAGAAAAATAGACAGAACTAATACTTTTAATGACGTATTAAAACAGATCATAGAGCAAATCCAGACCGGGGAATTAAAGCCCGGAGATGCCTTGCCTGCCGAACGTATCCTGGCCGAAGAACTGGGGATTTCCAGACCTGCCCTGCGCGAAGTGCTAAAAGCTCTTTCTCTTCTGGGAATCACAGTCAGCGTGCATGGAGGCGCCAACTATATTGCAACAGATCTAAGCAGCTGCCTTACAGGCCCATTATCCATCATCTTTCAAATGTATAACAGCAAAATTCAGGACGCCGTTTCCCTTCGTGGTGCTCTTGAAGCCAAAGCAGCCTATCTGGCTGCCCAAAACTGCAGTCAGCTAGATGCAGCGGAACTTCAATTGATCATTGCCAAGCTGGACAGTACTGATAACGAAACCCTTCGAAGTGATCTGGACCGCGATCTTCACTTTAAAATTGCACAGATTGCAGATAATCCTCTTATTTTCAGCGTGATGAATGCTTCCTCCCAGCTCACAGAAAATATGATCGTGGGAATTCGTTCACATTTTATGCAAAAAGATGAAGATTCTCCGGAAATTGATTCCCAACATACAAGACTTGTAGCAGCCATTACTGCAAACAATCCCTCTATGGCAGAACAGATCATGAGTGAACATATGCAAACCATTGAACGGCTGCTGAAGGAAATCACAGAATAAACATTGTTCCAATCCTTAAACATTAATAAAAAAGCGAGAAGAAAACTATGAATAATAAAATCGTAGTCTGTATAGGCAAAGGCGGTCAGAAAGATATGGCAGAATCCTTTTCCAGACGTACCGGCTCCCCTATCGTAAATAAACCCGGAGATTACCTGACCGTTTTATTTGATTCCAAAGGAGTATCTCTATCCGGTTTCGGTCTCAGCTATCAGGGAGATTTTGAAAATATGCTTCATCGTGTGACCAATGGACGTCTTCAGCATGAGATGCTGGCCAAGGCAGTCAAAACAGATCAGGAAAATCTTAAGGCCATTGACGCAACTGCCGGCATGGGCGAAGACAGCCTGCTTCTGGCAGCCTGTGGATATCAGGTAACACTTTATGAGCAAAATCCTGTAATTGCCATTCTGCTCAAAGATGCTCTCCGCCGTGCCAAAAAAAATACTGTCCTAAAGGATATTGTATCCCGCATGCAGCTTGTAGAGGGGGATAGCATTGAACATTTGAATAAGCGACTGGATCCTGTGGATGTCATCTATCTGGACCCTATGTTTCCCGGACGGCAGAAATCCGGCCTGATCAACAAAAAGCTCCAGCTTATCCAGAAACTGGAACCTCCCTGTTCTAAGGAAACAGCTCTTTTTGATGCAGCTATGGCAGCACAGCCTTCCAAAATCATTGTAAAACGTCCTCTGAAAAGTCCATACCTGGATGAAAGAGTTCCTTCCTACTCCCTAAAGGGCAAGGCAATCCGTTATGACTGTTACTCTCCATACAAATAGACTTAAAAAAGCATTGTTCCACACCATGAGCCAGCAACGTTTCTGGATGTTTCTTCCATGTATGATCATAATCGCCAGCATATTTGGCTATTTTTCAACCCATTTTATCGACCATCCTGCTTCCTAAATAAGTCACGGAACAGTTACTCGGTTATAAAAATATTATCTGTTTTGAAATTTAATTTGTTCTCCCTGAATCAGCGGATAGCAGACCAATTTATCACTGTCCAGATTTTCCATGTGCATATCTACCCCGCTGATCTGATGATTTTCATACGTATTATAATAATAAATCCCTTTCGTAGTATTACAACAGGAAGTGTATAAGGTAATCTCATACTTTCCGTCGGAAACCTCACAACAGCCACGCTGCTGATCTACAGACCCGAGGATATGGAAAAACTGACTGACGCTTTCCTCCTCTGATTCACCGGAAAAAGCATTTGCTTTTGTAAATGCCACACGTACAAAACGAGAAGCCGAAGAAAGATCTCCCGGAAGCCCAAGGGCTCCCATTCCACGGCTGTATGCATTGAGAGGGAGATTACTGCCAAATGTATTCACGGGTTGTTTCGGTGAAAGGTGCATATAGTTATTCAATTGAAACATTTGCTGTGGGAAAGGCGGGTTGTTTGTGAGAACACCAATCGGGTTATCATAAACATGAAGACCATCAGACATAGATTCTACTGTAATAGCTTCCTTTTCATCAGCAATGATCCAATGCAGTTGGGCTAAAGGAAATTGTTCACTGAAAAGAGTATTCACTATATTAATATGATCAAGTTTTTCCCGAACCTCTGTTACAGAAGAACACTGACTTAGAATCCAGGGAATAAATTCAAACTGTGCAATGTTATCCCCTTCTGTCTGAACTTCAGAATAAGAAGCATTCCCCACAAAATTAAGTCCTGCCATGCCAAGCCCTTTTTCATTAACGGCATCATAATACAGAGGATAATCATCTGCTACATGGGCCATCCCAATAATTGCATAATGATTTGTCAAGTCACCGACATGCCGAAAATGAAACGGGTAGTTGCGCGGTGTAACAGTAACCTGATCACCATAAGAAAATTCATAATCCAGAGTTCTTCCGAAATAAAAATCTTTTGTTTTATAAGTTGCAGCTGTACACATGATCATTTCCTCCTTAACTTCTTTTTTATTATAGCCAACAATCATAATAAAAATCAATAATTTTTACATAGATAAGTAAAAACTATTGATTTCGTTTATTTATATAACATAAAAAGATACCACTCAGCTATCTTTTCATGTCTGAGTGGTATCCCTTCGGATTTCTATCTATTAAAGTTTTAAATCAAGAGTAGCTGCTCCGCAGTTTTATTAAACAGACAGTTTCATCTGCTTCATTTCTTCCAGGAAATCACGGATATAGGATACTGCCAGATCCAAAGCTTCCTGTCCAAGTTCTGCTGAAGAATCCTTCGGATCAAAAGGTCCAAACCAGCCGCTTGGAGCAATTTCTTTGGTATCTCTCACAAGACGTACGATACCACCCTTGAAATTAACTGCCTGGATATAAGCCGCTTTCATATTCTCAGAAGGATCCTGTGCATTGATAGGCTTGCTAAGTTCCAGATGTACTGATTCCGGAGCAATTGCCATCATAGCTGAGGTCTCCAGAACATCACCATGGCCGCCTTCAAACTTCTTGTCCAGCTGAGCTACCAGACTCCACCAGTCTACGCTGGCACATACACCACCTTTATGATATACCTCCAGAGCTGCCCGGTCAATGGATGGAGTATTGCCGCCATGGCCATTCAGAATTACAAAACGTTTTGCGCCATGCTGCATCAGAGAATCCATGATGCCATGCAGAACCATGTAAAGTCCTTCATAACCAATATTAATGCTTCCCTCAAAGCTTAAGTGATAAGGACATACACCGTAAGGAACAGTAGGTGCTACGATTACATTTTCTATATCCTCCACATGATCTGCCAGATAGGACGGTACCATAAAATCCGTTCCCAACGCACTCTGCGTTCCGTGCTGCTCAGTGCTTCCTACCGGAATCACAATAATCGGATCCTTTTTAAAAGCTTCTTTTGCCTGTGCTGTAGTCATTTTTGCAAGATACATTTCAAATACACCTCCTGATTTTTATGCCATAAAGTGACGATCAATAGTCTCCTGCGGCGGAGTTTTTGTAAATTTACTTACGACGATCATTACAATAGAAGCAATGATGGTAGTCGGGAACAATGCATGGAAGCCCATAGCCAGCGCTTTGACTGACGGATTCAGAGTAAAGAGCAACAGGGAAATAATACCTACAATAACTGCTGCGACTGCTCCCTTCGCTGTTGCTTTCTTCCAATATATTCCAAACAGAATCGGCACTACAAAAATTGCCATTCCGGAAAATGCAAACAGGTTAATTTCAAAAATACTGCCTGGCTGGAATACACCAAAGCAAATTACGATAATACCGATAATTACAGTTACTACCTTGGACAACTTCATAACAGTCTCATCTGTAGCATCCTTATTGATAATCTTCTGATAAATATCACGGGTAACAGCACCGGTAGTCGTTACCAGAATACCATCGATTGTGGACATACCTGCTGCCACAATACCTGCGATGAAAATGGAAGCCAAGAAAGGATTCATGCCTCTCTGCAGAATCATAGGAATAATCTGATCTGCCTTCTCAATATTCTGAATGGAAGCAATACCATTTACACCGGCCCACTCAATCAGAGTTGCAGAGAAAAACATACCTGCAGTACCAAGAAGAATTGCTTTGAACATGGTCTTATGATCCTTCATGGCAAAGAACTTGGTAAACAGGTGAGGCTGTCCCATGGTAAAGAACGACCATAGCACAATGTTGGATACATAATAAGTCCAAGGCATATAACCGTTAGCACCCGGGAAGGTCAGATAAGCCTCATTCATACTCTGAAGTGTATGGTTAATGTTAGAGAAACCTCCACCCATTACTACAGATACAATAAATGTAACCACTGCAGTAGCAATCATCAGAGATCCCTGGATAACGTCCGTCATCATGGCACCTTTCATACCACCGCTCATACAGTAGAGAATAACGATAATACCCATTCCCACAACACCTACCCATTCAGGCAGTCCGGTAAATACATGTACAATAACACCTGCTCCGATAATCTGTGCGCCCATCATCGGAACCAGGAAGAAGAGCATCATTACGCCCAAAACACCGCTCATATTCTTGGAGTGATAACGGTCTGTCAGGTAATCGGCCATAGTCAGGAAACCATATTTATGACCAAGAGTAATCAGCTTACGGCCAATAAGAAGAGCCGGAAGAATCATACAGAACACAGCTCCAGGTACAGAGATAGCCATTCCTGCATAGCCTACGCCATAAATGGTTCCCGGTGTACCAAGAAAGGTTCCCATAGAAAACTGGGTTGAGAAATATGCAATACCACTTACTAATACACCAGCCTTTCCGCTCAATACGAAGAAATCGCCAATGCTATTCGTCTTACGTCCTGCATACCAACCAATAAATGCCATAATTCCAAGATAAAGTACTAACACTGTATAGAAAGGAATTGGTGATGGCTGAATTACTGCTGCTCCATTCATTTATTTGTCCTCCTCATCATAAGTGTGATATTCTTTTCTCTTCATACACATGCGGTAATAGATAACAATCAGCGCAAATGTAATGGCAGTGTGAACAATCCATCCGAATATATAAAGCGGAACACCACCAAATGCGGGAATATACGTCTCGCTGTAGAAAAACGGGAACGGAATCATAATGAATACAAACATAACCAGAAAAATAATCAACCATGTCCGTTCGAAGTGTTTCTCAAAAAGTTTCTTCATAGCCTTTTTCCTCCTTTTTTCTCGAAAGAAAATCATGTAATATATTAATTAAAGATTCTTTCGATTTTTTTGTTAAGTATATACTTTACTTTATATTTTTTATTATACATGTTATAATATTTTTGTAAAGTTTTTACTTAAATTTTTATGAAAAAAATCTAAAATTTTGCATGAACCATGCAGAGAAAGGACATTGTATAATATATATGGATATTTTAGAGCATCTCCAGGAACTTTATCCTACCCTGACGAAAAAGCAGAAAACCATTGCAGATTATCTGATCGCCAATCTGGAGGAAATTAGCTACATTACACTGGCACAGCTGAGCCATCAGACCGGTACCTCAGAGCTGACTTTGCTCCGTTTTTGCCAGAAGCTGGGCTGCTCCAGCTTTCTGGACTTAAAGGAGCAGTTCCGGGACTATACCCAGAAAATGATTAAACAGGCCTCCTCTTCTTCCTTTTTTCTGCCGGAGCGCATCTCAGGCGAAGCCTCCGAACGAGAACGGATCCTTCATGAAATCTGCAATACAGAGGCTACAGTTTTCTCTGATTTTATTGCTAACATCAATCTGGAATCTGTGATAAAGGCTTCTGATGAAATCCGAAAAAGCAGCCGTATCTACATTTTTGCCCATGATATTTCCCTGGTACCCGGTAAATTTCTGCAGGGTCGTCTGGAAATCCTGTACCTTAATGCTGTGTTGATTGATTTATCAGATCTGGAATTGACCCAGAAGACTATCCAACAGCTGACTGATGGTGATCTGGTAATCTTTTTCTCTTTCCCCCGTTATTATTTTCCTATTGGAAATATTGCTAAAAAAGCGGCAAAATCAGGTGTACCGATTCTGACCATCACCGACAGTGATACTTCTCCGGCGGCAGCACACAGCACACTTTTGCTGCTTTGCCCCACCTCTACGAAGCTATTTTACAACTCCATGACCGTGCCCATGGCCATGCTCAATATTCTGGCTTCCTGTCTCGTCATCGACAGTGTATCGCCAGCAGAACGTCAGATCTTTATTGATACCTTGCCATCCTGATTTCCAGACAAAAAAACCGGATATACAGGTTTCCCGCAGGAAACCACATATCCGGTTTCGTTTTTATTCTCTTTTCATAGCTGTTCGATTTCTGACCAGTTACCTCTTTTTATCTTTTATTTCTCGTAAGTTCCTTTTCGGAGTACCTCTCCATGCTTCATAAAGATCTCTCCCCTTGCCACATAGGTATCCAGCGTCAGGTTCTGATCAAACAACAACAGATCTGCATCGGCCCCTTCTGCCACAATTCCCTTGATTCCCTGTAAATCCAGGCTCTCCGCCACCTGACAGGTCATATAAGGCAATGCTTCCTCCAGATTCATTCCAAGGGCCTGCACCATATATTTCAACTCTTTATAAAGCGCATCCACACCAGACACACCTATCTCTAAAAGGCTGCCATCCTCAGCATAATTAGACCAGCTTCCATGTCCGTCAGAGCTCATGGTAATATGCTCTGTAGGCAATCCCCGCTTTTTCGCCTCCAGAACACATTCTCCCGGTGAAGTGTGCATACCACAAGTCAGATCAATATAGCCTCCCTGACTTAAAAATTCATATCCATCCTCCAACAGCTTTTCATTCCGGTTCACGTGAGTGGGTCGGAAAATCCGTACGGGAACGGAGCTCTCCTCCAGTGCCCGGAATACCGGAGCCAGACCAGCCTTGTCATCTCCCATATGAAGCACCACAATGCCTGGTTTTCCACTGAGCATTCCCGCCACACGGGCTTTGCTTGCAATCTGAATCAGCTGATCCTCCGTCACATTAGGTGCCCTGTGATCAGAAATTGCCAGCTTCACACCCAGAATCTCCTTCACAAATACAATATCTCGATCTATCTCGCCTGTGAGCGTCGGGCTGGGATATCCGTAAGCACCTGTAAGCATATAAGCACTCACGCCCTCTTCACAAAGTACCCGGGTCTTTGCGTAAAGATTGTCTACACTCCTGGTAATACCATCTGTGCCCAGAAGTCCCACCACTGTTGTGATACCGTTCTCTACCAGCTCCGACATCTGTAATTCCGGTGTCCGCGTATGAAAACTTCCCTCTCCGCCGCCCCCGGTAATATGTACATGCTGATCTAAAAATCCGGGTGTAAGAATTTTTCCTTCTGCATCCAGTATCTCACATTCCACAGGCAGTTCTCCGATGGAATCCTGTATACATTCAATCTTTCCTCCGCAAATCAAAAGATCTTTTTTTCCGAGATATTCCGGTGCGTAAACCTCTGCATTCTTTACCAATAACATAACTATTCCTCTTTTTCCTGTAACTGTTCATTACACAAGTACTTTAAGCGGTTCTGAACAGTTACTTTTCCTTTTTTATTTGGTTTCTACTCCAAGTATATACGATGAAACCTGTTTTGTCCATGCAAGTTATTGTTATAAAATACTTAAATGTATTTTTAACTTCCAGTTGGCAAGAGTAATGAAAAATCAAGAGAAGTGTGTTCAAAACCTATAAGCAAAAAAACAAGAGAAACGCTGTAAAACTAACGTTTCTCCCATTTTATAATCATGCCGCAGACCGGAATCGAACCGGTACGGGTATCACTACCCACGGGATTTTAAGTCCCGGGCGTCTGCCAGTTCCGCCACTGCGGCATATGGAACCTATAGGGCTCGAACCTATGACCCTCTGCTTGTAAGGCAGATGCTCTCCCAGCTGAGCTAAGATTCCATATTTCTTATGCAATTACCTCGTCAGCAAATGCTAACGACCCAGAAGAGACTCGAACTCTCGACCTTCGCCGTGACAGGGCGACGCTCTAACCAACTGAGCCACTGGGCCAAAATAATAACAAATGGACCTTCGGGGACTCGAACCCAGGACCGACCGGTTATGAGCCGGTTGCTCTAACCAACTGAGCTAAAGGTCCAAAAAGCCGATGATCGGACTCGAACCGATAACCTGCTGATTACAAATCAGCTGCTCTGCCAATTGAGCCACATCGGCATATCACTTGTCAGAATCAAGCCTCAGAAAATCACATCTACATTATTTAAATGACTCCAAGGGGATTTGAACCCCTGTTACCGCCGTGAAAGGGCGGTGTCTTAACCGCTTGACCATGGAGCCAAAACTCCCCCTGTTGGACTCGAACCAACGACACTGCGGTTAACAGCCGCATGCTCTACCGACTGAGCTAAGGAGGAATAAAGGTTTTGCACCTTCAAAACTACATACATGTTGACATTTCCTTGAGAATTAACTTCCTGCGTTGCCGATTGAGTATTGTACTCCGCGGGGGGCACTTCGTGACTTCGTCACTCAGTGTCATTTGCTTCGCAAATGTCCAGTCTGTATCAGGAATGCTTCTCCACAAGCAAGCTTGCTCCGAAT